>JALRLA010000010.1 GCA_023254645.1 Bacteroidia bacterium | reverse complement strand
GTGTATTTTCGGGCAAAGCTTTTGCTTGGGTTCAGTTGAATAGCCCTGTCAAGGTGTTGGCTTTGACTCCCAATTCATTTGAAATCAAGCAATGGGGTGGACAAGCCGAGGCACAAAGCATGACGGCACAAGGCGAATCTGGCATTGTAGTGGATTCGGTTCAAAAAGTAACCGGCAAAATCCCCTTGACAGAAGCTGAGATCGTGGTCTCTGGTGGCCGCGGATTGAAAGGCCCTGAGCACTGGGGATTGATTGAAGACTTGGCCCAAAACTTGGGTGCTGCAACGGCTTGTTCCAAGCCTGTAAGCGACATGGGTTGGAGGCCCCACAGTGAGCACGTGGGTCAAACAGGCATCACCATCAAACCCAACTTGTACATTGCCGTTGGTATATCAGGAGCCATTCAGCACTTGGCAGGAGTTAGCTCTAGCAAGGTCATTGTGGCCATCAACAAAGATCCGGAAGCACCTTTCTTCAAAGCCGCAGATTACGGCATTGTGGGAGATGCCTTCGATGTATTGCCCCAATTGATAGCCGCGTCAAAATAAGCGCATGTCCCAACAAGTTGAGTTGGTAATCAAGACCATCGTACCGGCCCATTCGCACGGGGCCTACACCTTGGTTTTGGGTGAGATCAACGGGGAACGTAAGCTACCTGTATTGATTGGTGCCTTCGAGGCCCAGGCCATTGCCATGGAATTGGAGGGCATGAAGCCCAGCCGCCCCCTCACCCACGATTTGTTCGCCCAAGCTCTGAGTGAATTTCACGTGGTGCTCAAAGAAGTGTGCATCAGCAAACTCGAGGAAGGCATCTATTACTCTACTCTGTCACTGCAATCGGGAGAGAAATTCAGCCAACTGGATTCCCGAACCAGCGATGCCATTGCCCTGGCCACCAAGTTTAAGTGCCCCATTTTTGTCGAAGAATCCATTTTGCGAGAAGCGGGCTACTCCGATGACTCCCAAGGCCCAGAAGTCGAAGAGGAATTGGTTTTTGACGAATCTGACCTGGACTTGCCAGAATCGAGCGACCAATGGGCAGACTTCGACATGGAGGACTTGGAGCAACAGCTCAACGAAGCCATACAAGACGAAGATTACACCCGGGCTGCCCAAATTCGGGATGAAATCACACGCAGAAACAACCCATCATGAAAACAAATTTCCTCAAAACCCTGGTCATCGGCCTTGTTCTGACCGCTTGCTCCTCGCCCATCACCGAAGAAGAAGCCATGCCCAACAAATCCGATGAATGGAGTTGGCCGGGCACTTATACCTATGTAGCGGTTAAGAAGAATGGAGCCTCTGTGGGCCCTTGCAGTGAACTAGACAGCATGCTGCTCAGCGATACTGCCTTCCTCTACGACATCGAATCTATCGACAAACATGCGGCTGGCACGTATGCACGAGAAAAGAACGAAGCGGGCCAAACCATTTTGGTGTTCAACTATCGCTGGGCCAACAAGGCCATATCGATCGACTCCCCCTTGATTCGTCGATTTACGGTTGATTACGCCTGCTGCGATTCCATGCACATGTGGGAAGCCAGCCCCGAAGGAGATACCCTTTCGTTTGCGTATCACAAACGCTCGGAAAAAAGCAGTTGCTGCCATTGATCCATGACCGAATACCTGCTCAATGGAACAAGCTGTCCAGCCCATGAGGGACTAGGAATTGAAAGCCGATCACACCGCTACGGCGATGGTTTTTTTGAGAGCATTCGAATCGGTGACGGTCGATTTTACCACTGGCCCCAACACTTGGAACGCATGCATAAAACAGCCATGCTGTTGCACATGCATCTGCCCGAAGCACTGGGATCGGGAGAACTGGAAGCAGCCATTTTGGCCAAAGCCAAAGAGCGCAATTGGGAGCATTGTCGACTGCGTTTGAGCTTTCACCGCAAGGGAGAAGGCCTGTATACCCCTAGCGAATTGAACTGCCATTGGGTAGCAGAGTTATCGCCTCTGCAGGAATCCCAATACCCATGGAATGAGCAGGGATTGAACGTGGGTAACTTCAAAGAGTTGACCAAAAACTCCAACTACCTCAGTTCCCTGAAGACTCAATCAGCTTTGCTTTATGTCATGGCCGGACTCTACGCAGAGTCCAAGCAGCTGGATGAGGTTCTGATATTCAACGATTACGGCCGCGTCGCCGAGGGTCGCTATTCCAACGTTTTCTTGGTGCAAGACGAGTTCTTGATCACCCCTCCCATCAGCGAATACGGCATTGATGGCGTGATGCGCCGCATCGTGTTGCAACTCGCTGACGCCTACGGATACAGCATTCAAGAAAGACCCGTCACCGAAACCGATGTCACTGCTGCGAATGAGCTCTTTTTCACCTCAGCCATCAAAGGCATCGAGTGGGTAAACAACTACTTGGGTAAGCCCTACAAATGCAGCGTATCCAAAGTGCTGCATCAACAACTAAACGCTAGCGTATAAAAAAAGGCCCCGATGTTCGGGGCCTTTTTTTTTTACTCCTCGCTGAGGAAGGGATATCGGTAATCGGTTGGAGGATTGAACGTCTCCTTGATGGTACGCTGACTGGTCCAGCGAAGCAAGTTGACCTTGGCTCCGGCCTTGTCGTTGGTTCCAGAACCGCGGCCTCCGCCGAAAGGCTGTTGACCCACAACGGCACCCGTAGGTTTGTCGTTGATGTAGAAATTACCTGCGCTGTTTCTCAATGCCCAAGTAGCCTCGGTGGCAGCGTAGCGATTTTGAGAGAAGATGGCGCCGGTCAAGGCGTATTCGCTGGTGGAATCGACCAATTCAAACATGTTCGCCCAATCGGCATCCTCGTACACCCAAATGGTCAAAACAGGTCCGAAAATCTCTTCGCACATGGTGCGGTAACGAGCCGAAGGGGCCATCAAGATGGTGGGCTGGATGAAGTATCCCTTTGACTTGTCGTATGATCCGCCGCAAAGAACTTCAACACCGTCTTTTTTCGCTTGATCGATGTAGGAGGAAATCTTGTCAAAAGCGCGCTCGTCGATGACCGCATTGACAAAATTGCCAAAGTCTTCAGTGGGTCCCACTTTCAGCGTAGCCATTTCTGCTACGAGCATCTCCTTGACAATGGGCCAAATGCTCTTGGGAATGTAAACCCGTGAAGCGGCCGAACATTTCTGACCTTGGAATTCAAAGGCTCCGCGAATGATAGCGGCCACCAAGGCCTTTTGGTCAGCTGAGGCGTGCGCCAAGATGAAGTCCTTGCCACCCGTCTCTCCCACTATGCGGGGATAGCTCTTGTAGGTAGCAATATTCTCGCCGATCAACTTCCACATGGTGCGGAAAACGCCGGTAGAACCGGTGAAGTGCAAGCCCGAGAATTCAGGATGCTTGAATACGATATCACCTGTTTCAGGACCGGGGGTATAAATCAAGTTGATGACACCATCGGGCAATCCCGCTTCTTTGAAAACACGCATCAACAACTGGGCGGAATAGACCTGAGTTTCAGAAGGTTTCCATACCACTACGTTGCCCATCATGGCAGGAGCAGTAGGCAAGTTGCCGCTGATGGCCGTAAAGTTGAAAGGAGTAACCGCGAACACAAAGCCCTCCAGGGGTCTGTATTCCAAGCGATTCCATATACCCTTGGTCTGGGCTGGTGGTTGATCGCTGTAAATCTCTGTCATGAATTGAACGTTGAAATTCAAGAAATCAATCAATTCGCAAGCCGCATCGATTTCGGCTTGGTACGCATTCTTGCTTTGGGCCAACATGGTGGCGGCATTGATCGCGTAGCGGTACTTGCTCGAAAACAGCTCGGCCGCTTTCAAGAAAATCCCTGCGCGTTGCTCCCAGGGCATGGCTTCCCAAGCGGGCTTAGCAGCCATGGCGGCCGCAATGGCTTGTTTTACATGAGAGGCATCACCAACATGAAAATGCCCCAAGGTATGGGCGTGGTCATGTGGAGGCGCCATTCTCTGCAATTTGCCTGTTCTCACTTCTTCTGAACCGATGAACATTGGTACATCCAGTTCTTGGGCACGGGCCTCGGCCAATGCCGCCTTCAAATGCGCACGTTCAGCCGAACCAGGGGCATAAGCGTATACAGGTTCATTGACAGCGGGGGGAGTATTGAAAAATCCATTCATAGCAATTTGAGCCACAAAGTTAACCCTTGCCGGCCAAGCGACTACCACGATTAATCACCATTCGGTAACACGGGTCTCCTTACCTTTGCAATTGTCATGAAACGCGTTTTGACTTTGGGCTTATTTGGCCTTGCTTCGATGGGATTAATGGCCCAAGACATCGTTTTGGGTGATGTTCGTTTGGCCAAAAACATCGTCGTCATGATTGGCGATGGAACCGGCCTTGCCCAGTGGTGGGCGGCACAATCAGCTCGGCCCGATTCGGCCTTAGCGGTGTTTCGCATCAGCGACGCCATGGGCTTGAGCATGACCTCGAGTGCTTCAAATTTCATTACCGACAGCGGTGCTGGAGCCACAGCCATCAGCACTGGAGAGAAAACTCAGAACCGCATGATAGGCGTAGGTCCTGACTCCATGGCCCGCGAAACCCTGCTTGAATTCTACAAAAAGCAAGGCAAATCAACGGGCATGGTGGTTACCTGCGGCCTCACGCACGCCACTCCTGCTGCCTTTTACGCCCATGTTCCCAGCCGATACATGGACAAAGAAATTGCCGAGCAGTTCTACAATGGAAGCGTAGATGTGGCCATCGGAGGTGACTACCCCTTGTACAGCGAAAAATGGCTCAAAAAAGCAGGATACAGCGTCGCAATTGGCCTAGACGATATTTTGGAGACGGATTGCCCTCGCTTTGTTGGATTTTATTCCAAGGATAAAGAAGTGCCCCCCATGTCACAAGGCCGCGGAGACTTTCTAACAGCTAGCACAAAAAAAGCACTATCGGTATTAAGTCGTAATGACACTGCTGGGTTTTTTATGCTGGTAGAAGGAAGCCAAATCGACTGGGGTGGGCATGCCAATGACTTGAATTACACCGTTGAGGAAGCCCTTGATTTTGATCGCTGCATCGAAGCCGTTTTGGATTTTACTCGTAATGACGGCCAAACCTTGGTCATCATTACCGCTGACCACGAAACCGGCGGATTGAGTTTGGTCAATTACGAAACCGATTCTACCCGCTCAGTAGGTGCTTGGAGCACCCATGAGCACACGGGCATTCCCGTTCCGGTATTTGCTTCAGGACCGGGCTCCTCTTTGTTCATCGGCACCTACCAAAACTCTGATATTTACTACAAAATCAGGGCAGCCTCTGGCTTGATGTCAGAAGAGCCCAAGTCTCAAGTTCCTTTTGATCCATCGGTTCATCACGGCGACATTCATTGATCCTCGAGGCGGCATTGCGAATGAACCGTATTCGTACCTGAATCGAAGTTCCTTACCTTAGCCCTATGCTTAGCAGTTCGCGCACCTTTGCCATCGTTGTGCCGGCCCGCAGGGGAAGCACGCGCTTTCCAGCCAAGCCACTGGCGCCTCTGGGTGGGCAGACCTTGATTGGATGCGTATTGGATCGCCTGGGCCAATTTTGCCCGGTTGAGCAGCTTTATTTAGCCACTGATGATCCAGAAATTGCCACCAAAGCGGCTGGGAAATCGCAGATTGTCATGACCCCGTCTGATTTGCCCAGCGGCACCGATCGATGCCAGTACGCGGTTCGCGAAGCTCATATCAAGGCGGAACTCATCATCAATGCTCAAGGCGATGAACCCTTTGTAGAGGAATCCCAAGTTCAAGCCCTGCTTGATTTGTTCGAGCATCCCAGCACCCAAATTGGCACCTTGGCCTGCCCTTGTGAGCCCGAAGAGGTTCAAAATCCCAATGCGGTCAAAGTGGTGAGAAACTCTGAGGAATTTGCCCTGTACTTTTCACGAAGCCCCATTCCTTTTAACAGAAACCAATCTGTGATTCAGCATTGGCGCCACCTGGGCCTCTATGCCTTTCGCTCGGAGGTCCTGTTGGAACTGGCCCAATTATCGCCCAGTTCCTTGGAGTTAGCCGAGTCATTGGAGCAACTCAGATGGTTAGAGAATGGGTACTCCATCCGAGTAGCCAACGTGCATTCTCAAGGTCTCTCCATCGATACTCCTGAAGACTTGGAAAAAGCCCAATCCCTGTGGATTTGATTCAATTCGGATCCCAGTCAGTCAAGCCCTGAGTCAAAAAACTAACTACTGTTAGTTAGTTTCAATTGCGATGTCTATATTTGTTGCATGGCTCGCCCAAACCGCAAAGAGGAAATTTTCAAAACAGCCTTAGCGCTTATGCGTGTTCACGGCTACAGAAATACCTCCATGCGCGACATTGCAGGCGCCTTGAACATGGAAGCTCCTTCCCTGTACAACCACATTTCCTCCAAAGAAGATTTGCTCTGGCAAACCTGCACCCGCATTGCTGGCGCCTTTGAAAAAGGTATCGCAGAGGTCAATGACATTTACTTCAATCCGCAGGAGAAATTGGGAATGGCCATTCGCTTCCACATCGAAGTATTGACGCATGACTTGGACGCCTCCTACGTCTTCGTACACGAGTGGAGGCATTTGCAAAGTGAATTGCGCGACGCATTGATCGTCAGACGCGATCGCTACGAGGCTGCCTTTCGCGAAATTTTGGCCCAAGGAGAATCAGAAGGCGTCTTCGTCGATTCTGACAACAAATTCGCTCTGCTCACCATTTTGAGTTCTTTGAACTGGGTCGTCGAATGGTACCGCCCTGACGGAGACATGAGCCCCAGTCAAATTGCTAACCAGCTCACTGAGTTTATATTAAACGGATTAAACAAACACCACAATTATGTACGGTAGTGCTTACATAGACCCCAACACCAAATTCGATGGGTACCTGGCCCCAGGAGAAGACCCCGCTCAATTGGCAGAATTCGAAGCCCGCATCGCTGCAGGCGACAAAATTGAACCCCGCGATTGGATGCCGGCTTTGTACCGCAAGCAGTTGATTCGCATGATCGAACAACATGCCCATTCTGAAATCATTGGATCATTGCCCGAAGGCACCTGGATCACCCGTGCTCCTGGATTTCGCCGCAAATTGGCATTGATGGCGAAAGTACAAGACGAAGTGGGCCACGCCCAATTGTTGTACAACGCCGCCGAGACGCTGGGCAAAAGCCGTGAAGACATGGTCAACGATTTGTTGACCGGCAAGAGCAAATACTCCAATGTGTTCAACTACCCTGCCGTCACATGGGCAGACAGTGCTGTCATCGCCTGGTTGATTGACGCTGCGGCCATCGTGAATCAATTGGCGAACTCAAAAGGCAGCTACGGCCCTTACAGCCGAGCGCTGGACCGCATTTGCGCCGAAGAGTCTTTTCACTTGAAATATGGACACGACAACGTGGTTTTCTTGGCAACAGGAACCCCCAAACAGCGTCAAATGGTGCAAGAAGCTTTGAACCGCTGGTGGGAACCCATCATGCATTTCTTTGGTCCTCCCGATAGCGCCAGCCAGCACACCGAAGTGCTCATGCGTTGGAAGGTCAAAATGGATACGAACGATAACATGCGTCAAACGTTCTTGAACATGTACGTGCCCAAAATTTGGGATTTGGGACTCAGCGTTCCCGATACCGAGTTGCGCAAAAACGAAGAAACGGGCAAATGGGAATACACCGAACCCAATTGGGAAACCTTCAAACAGGTCATCAATGGCAATGGTCCCTGCAACGCTGAGCGTTTGGCCGTTCGCCGCATGGCCGAAGAAAAAGGCCGCTGGGTTCGCCGCGCCATTTTGAAAGAAAATACCGAATACGCGACACCATTGTCATAAGGCTTATGAAAATAAATTCCTTAGATCCTCGCATCGAGCGCGCCCAATTGGACTCTGAATCACAGCAGGGTATGAATACCCCCATGGATCAGTTCCAGACCTACGAAGTATTCGAACAGAAGAAACGAGGCACCCACCACATTCACGTGGGATCGGTACACGCTCCCAATGCCGAGTTAGCCGCTGTTTTCGCCAAAGAGCAATACTCTCGTCGTGGACAGTGCGTCAACATCTGGGTCGCCCCAACGACCAGCATCTACGCCACGGCCTATGAAGATGCCGACATTTTCGAGACCACACCTAGCAAGTATCACAGAGACCCTGAGAGCTACAAGGTGATGGATCGTATTCAAGCCTACAAACAAAAACAAAACGCCTAAGCCATGGAGATGACCGAAAGACACGTAATGGGCTTGATTGAGCTTCTGTACAAAATGGCCGACGATCAATTGATCATTGGTCACCGCAACTCTGAATGGACCGGACTAGGCCCCATTTTGGAAGAGGATATTGCCTTTTCTAGCATGGCACAAGACAAGATAGGCCAATCCCTGGCCTTGTTTGAACTGTTGCATGAACTGGGCGAACAGGATCCCGACACCGTCGCCTTCACCCGCAATGCTGAGCAGTTTCACTGCTGTCAATTGGTAGAAGCTCCCATCGGGGAGTTCAACTTCTCGATTGTGCGACAGTACTTGTTTGATCAGGCCGAGGCCTTGCGCTTCGAAATGCTCATGGCATCGGTATACGAACCTCTCGCCATGGTCTCTCGCAAGTTTCGCGGCGAGATCAAGTACCACGTCATGCACGGAAAGACTTGGATCAAACAACTAGCCGAAGGAAACGAAGAGAGCCACCAGCGCATGCAAGAGGCCTTGAATGAAGTATGGCCCTTGGCTTTGGGTATTTTCGAGGAAGGCGATTACGAGAAAGAGATTTCTGAAGTCAACATTTTCGCCGGTGAAGCAGCCTTGAAATCACGCTGGATGGAAACAGTCGTTCCTTTCTTGGAGTCATGCGGCTTGAACATTCCCCAAAGCGATGCCGTTACCGGAGGCCGACATGGCCAACACAGCCCTTACTTGCAGCCATTGTTGGATGAAATGTGCGAAGTATTTCGCATAGACCCCAACGCCGAGTGGTAAACCGACAGGATGAAAACCACTGACTTTCCAGCCCCGCATCCCCTTCATGCCGTAGCGTTGAACGCGCGAGAGCAAGTCATCTTGGATGCTTTGGAAGCAGTCATGGATCCTGAAATCCCTACCTTGAATATCTTGGACTTGGGCATTGTTACACGAATTGCTTCTGAGCAAGACGGACATGCCCAAGTTCAATTAACCCCTACCTTTTCGGGCTGTCCTGCCTTGAAAATCATGGAAAGCCTGGTTCACGACGCTTTGGTCGCTGCTGGCTTTTTACAGGCCATTGTACAAACCTCTTTTGAAACCGCCTGGAATTCCAACCTCATCAGCGAACGCGGCTTAGAATCCCTAAAAAAACACGGCTTGGCACCTCCACCTCGCCATGAGGGGTATATAGAATTGGATGTACTCAGCGATACACCTTGCCCGTTGTGTGGCAGCCGCAATACGACATTGCAAACCCCATTTGGTCCTACTCTATGCCGCAGCATGCATTACTGCAACCATTGCAAGAATGGATTTGAAGGGTTCAAACCCGTTGATTAAGGCTTTTGATTTAGGGTTGAACAACGAGTGTTCTTGTCGCCCTTTCCCCGTCAGACCACTCAACCTCCACATAGTAGACACCGGCAGGCAAAGTCCCAGCATTCCATTCAGAAACGGCATGGCCTTCGTAAACCCTTTGTCCCATATAAGAGATGACTGTCATGTGGGAAGCGGGCACATTACAATCGAAATGCACGGTTCCGGAAGTTGGGCTAGCTGTCTTAGAGATCGATATATCGGGCAAAACATCATCAAACGTCACCGTCTCGTCGTCGGTTGCCGTGTCGGTCGTCCCGTCGTCATCCGTGCCAACCGCCGTCACCACATTGTAGTGCGCCGTC
>JALRLA010000001.1 GCA_023254645.1 Bacteroidia bacterium | reverse complement strand
GGAGCCGAGGAATACCGCCACCCGCTCGTGCAGACCATTAGGCTGAATATCGAGAATGCGCTGATGGCCGTTGGTCGCAACGCCGCCGGCCTGCTCGATAATGAAGGCCATCGGGTTGCCTTCGTACATCAGCCAATCGTTCTACGAGATAAACTGTACCATTGGGGTGTTTGGCAATCCAATATTTTCCGTCTAAAACTCCATCTCGGTAACAAACCACATAACTACCAACATCGATAGAATTCCCTTTGAGAAGTTTCACCTTGATCGTAGCCGTATACCGACGATACTCCTCATCGAAATAACGAAAATCAATTTCACGAGGGGCGAATGAGGCTTCATCCAAATGGCAGCCAACGATTTTGTACTCTTCGGTGCGCTTACCGGTATTGTCCCAAGCCATGATTCGGATCACGATTCCAATTCGATCTTCCAAAGGGTTTTGAAAATATCCAACATACTCCACGTCACCGGCAACTTTCCCTTTTGTAATTTCCTTTGTTTCTCCATTGAACGTACATGTGACGGAATACTCTGAGCCGTACTGTCCTGAGGGAAGCTTCATTTTGGACCCATCAACTTTCAATACGTTGAACACCAATGGAAATTCTTGCCCTTTTGAGTTCACTGCCGTTTTCAAGTCAGAAACCGGGAAGTGGCTCACCGGTTTGATTCCCATCTTTGCTAACTCTTTGGAGATCGATTCCTTTTCGGTACTCCAATTCAATGCCCTACCACTTTGCGAAGCGTCGAAACAACGCGAAGAAAATGGGGTCGCGGTGATCTTGTCATTGAGCAAGTTGATCACGTATACAAAGTCTGATTGACCACATTCCGAATTGTTGGAAGTCGTGTATCGATAGGCCAACAATCCTTTATCAGACCATCCCATTGGAACCAACTGGGCTTTAGCTGTGTTTAAGGCATGAGCTGTACCGTTAAAATTTTGCACAGGATTGGCAAACTCTTCCTTGATCGAAACCGAGCCCGTCATTTCAGAACCTTTGATTGAAGCAACAGCATTCCGATTGGCTCCTCCTAATGATAAATTCTCGGTTGATTTCGCTTGGTTGTATAAATATTGCAAAATGGCTGCCATCTGTTCTTTCTCAGCACATGGAACACACGATACCTTACCCTGCTTCAATTCATAATCCAGTGGACTAACATCACCTTTTAAAAAACCCGACTCCTGCAATTTTTGTTGAAAAAAAGCAAGCATATCAGAACTGGAAATCTCCCCATCGGGGTTGTTCTTTTTGTAGTATTCAATGCATTCCATTTCCAATTCAGTCCCTTTGAAATTGTCAAAACCCATGACTTGCATTTGATAAGCCATGCAGTCGGTCATTTTGGGGGCTTGTGAGCATCCCTGAAAAAACAAAATGCCAAAGAAGGCTAAATAGAGAATAGAGAACTTTTTCATTTATGAAAATTTAAGGAAAAACCACATTTTAAATCGCAAACAGACGATATTGCTTTTATGAAAGCTCAATATTTTTATTAAACCGCCATTCAAGCTTGTTTTTTTATCCCAACACAATAAATCAAACAAAAACGCTGTTGTTAAGAGAAAGGACTTGTTATGCATTGATTATTACCACCTTCCAGAAGTACGAATTTTCGATCTTACCGTAGAAGGGAGTTTTAATTTAATTGATGCAAAACATGAAACAACAAATTGCACCGCCGAAAGGCACCCCCAAAAAAACAGCTGTTTTCTTCATTCTAATCAGCTTTTTCATTCACCTCAATGCTCAGCAATTTGGAAATTGGGAAGAAGGAACTGTATACAACAATGGTCTTGTATCAGATCCGGTCGTAAGCAATTCCATAGCCTTCAATTCTACCGTTCAAAATCACAAACTTGTGATGTTGGATTTTTTTACAACCTGGTGTGGCCCATGCGCCAAGAGAGCACCATTGGTTGATGAAATAAAACGAGCATTCCCAGATAGTCTCCTTGTCATCAAAATTGATGCTGAGAAACATTCTGAGATAGCCCAGCAATATGGTGTGAGTGCCTACCCTACGTTTGTACTATTGTCAAATGGTATTGAGATTGAACGAGACCCCATTCTTAGCATAAGCCATATAAGGGAAGTATTGGCAATGATAGAATTGGGTACTGACGATGCTCAATTCTATGAGGGAGAAAACTCAATTGGATTTGGCTTTGGCGAGGGAGGAGATTGTTACTACTTCAATTTTGGCAATGCCATATTTGTCACGTACGATGACCAGGTCGCAGAAATCTTTGCGCAGAAACTGGGGCTGGTTAGTTGGGGAAAAGGCAAAAATTTAATAGGTGAACGATATTGGACCCCTCCCGTGCAAGGCAATCCCATAGTTCAAGCAAGGGCTATTGGTTTTGTGGGAAGCAATGGTAAGGTATATGAGACACAAGATCATTACCGGCAAGACCCAGAAAGAGTACTGATTGACCCAGAGATGTTTGGCAGATACCCTGCAAACAAAGGTGGAGGATTAAAAATGATACGGTTATGAAAACTAAGTTTAAAGAATTTGTTTTAATGGCAGGGATCTTCGTTTGGAGCATCCCGAGCCTTAAAAGTCAAGTGATTGCCGTTAGTGGAAGTGCTTGTTTTGATCCAAAAACAGGACAAGCATTCCAAGCAATTGGACTAGAAAATACAATACCTCCAGCTAGTTTATCACTGCAGCTTGGTTTGAATGACGGCGCTCCCTCCTTATGCAAGTTAGACATCACACCAACGGGATTTCACCATGCCTTTTTGGCGCACCAATTTGCACCCATGATGGGGGTTGATTTTGTTCGACGGCCAGTAAATGGAGATATACCCAGCTATTCGTACTGCCAAGTTAAAGGAGGGGTAAAATTCTCAACGAACAGACTAATGGGTGGCTTTGAATACGGCACGCAGCCTATACGCAATGGGACGCACTTTATGACCATAAGAATGGCTTATGTGATTGGTTTGACTCATGATTGTTTGAGAAAGCGAATTCACCAGCAGAACATGAGTAAGTTTCTTCAATTCTAAAAAACCGTAGATTATGAAAAATCTCATAAAAACTGTATTCATGATTGGGTTAAACAGCATGGCTGTTGAAGCCCAACAAATACAAATCAATTATAAGGCCACCCAGGAAGTTTATTTTCAATGTGCTCAAGGAATGGGTTTTGAAGAAGCTTGGCTGTACCCTGATAAGTATATCAGTATAACAGGTAGCAAAGCACTTAATGGGGACGAAGGAACCTGGGCTTTCGATCTTTTCAATCGAACTCTAAAGACAGGCGCTGCCAATAAAATGTTATATGATGATATGTCATATCGTTTTGATCCCAAAACGGATTTGCCCCACTGGATGTTTTTTATAGATACTGGTAAAAAAGAATATCATGCTGTTGGTTTTCGGTACCATATGGTCGCATTAAAGAGCTTTGCTATATTCTTATTGGAACCTTACCAAGAACATGAAGATATAATAAAAGGCAAATTCATACTTCCCTATGCTGTTGATACGGTTAATGCCAGTCGCTATTATACCCGAGAAGATTCAATAAAATGGGGGCGAAGAAATTACACTATCGATGATCGAAAAATGATTCTACGAGCCCACAACGTCGAAAGGAGGTTGGTGTACAACCGAGATTTAATCTGGGACCCTAATTTGGAAGAGTCAGCCGCTCAGTGGGCCACTCATTTGGCTGATTCGAATATGTTATACCATAGCCCGAATAGAAATGGTATTGGAGAAAATTGCGCTTTTGCTGTCTCTCATACTCCGGAAAATATAAAATGGGCCATTGAATCGTACATCCGAGAAAAGAAATATTACCATGGAGAAGAGATTTCGTTTCAGAATTACAAAGAATTTGGGCATTACACCCAAGTCATATGGAAAAACACAACGCACGTTGGATGTGCCGAAGTCACAGGAAAATATGGGTCATTTGCCGTCTGTCATTATTACCCATCTGGAAACGTAATTGGTCAAAAACCCCATTATTAAATTTGAACAATAAATCAATCAAATGCGCAATAAAATCACATTAATCAACTTCTTAATGATCATTGCTGGTTTCTGCTCTTGCAATCCTAATAGTGCAGAGAAATCAGCTAAAAATGTCGAGAAAAAAACTCAGAATAAAGAAATAAAGAATGATTTTGAGTCTTTGGTAAAAAACCGAATTATTAGCATCAAAGGTACGGGCCTAAAAACATACAAATCTTTAAAAGTTACCATTGTCAATCAATCTGAAAATGATTTGCACGTCAAAGTACCAGCAGGAACATTTTTCAAAAACCCAAACCCAAGAGGTCAAAGCTTGATAATGCTTGAACCCTATACAGTTTATGTACCAGCCCAATCGAATACCGCCTGGAACGCCAGCACCGCTTGCACCAATGCCGGCTGGAAATTGCCCGGTACTGATGATAATTGGCCTTTGGAAAAAGCACCAAAAAACCTAGATATAGCGCTAAGATTTTACGGCAATCACCAGCAAAGCATTGATGCTTATTTGGCCCGAAAAAATCCAGAAAAGCTCGGATCAAAAGAACAGCAGAAACGATTTAAACAGGTGGTAATATGGTATTACATGGGGAATAGCTATGCAGAGATAAAAAATATGCTCGCTGAAAGTGTCTTTCACAACGACATTGCTAAAGCCGAGGATTATTTGAATTCAGTAAAAGAAGATGCTCAAGACATCTCAAATTTGATACGAAATCAAGACAAAAATGGATTGAAAGCTCTGTTGAAAAATCGCACACAAAGTGCCATTCAGCAAAGTTCAGCCAGAATGAAAAAGTTTAGAAACCGATTCAATCATTAAAGCCGCCATTTCGCTAGTTTTTTCACTAGACATAACCATTGAGGCATCATTCACTAATGGGGTATTCGCAGTTTTTGCCCAGGATAAATGGTGGTTCCTCTAAGATTGTTGGCCTTCTGAATGGCCGTATATGGAATGCCGTATTTTCGGCCAATGCTCGACAGCGTCTCACCTGATCTAACCACATGAGTTCTGGTTTTGGCTTGGGGCGGTGAGTCCAAGAGGGGATTTTTCATTGTGTAAATTGAGGCCAAAAGCGCCTCTGTTTCCCTTTCCCAATCTTCTTCAACGAGCTGAACCCCTGGCCATTTGTCACGAACATACGATCGAATAGAATGGACGACTATATCGGCTTGTAGGGAATAACCAGAACTCTTAAAATGCAACTGATCAGTCCCCATATAACCCAATTTCAACCATTTGCTCCAGCTGCTATCCCCACCCATTGCTTCATGCAAATCGAAATACCCCCATCCATTTTCTAAACATTGCCGACGCCAGACCCGAATCATAAAATTTTCATACGGTGGAATTCGATTTCGTGAACTTGTGTTTGGAGGTGCGGTTACCATAAAAGAAGATTGAGGCTGTTCATCATTCCAAGCCCTCATGAGATCCCGAACTTTGTTTTCATACGCCAACGTATCCATGAAGCCATTATACGCCTCATTGGTGCCAAAAGACAGAATGACCAAATCAGGGTTCCACAGTTTTAATTCATTTTTCCATTGGTCTACGCTTTGAATCATATGAGTGAATTGAGCGCCTACCAAGCCGCATTTATGGTATTCAAAGCCATCGGTATCAGACGCCAAATTCAATCCAAAAAATTGATACCCATCACACCCCGATTCCAATGAAAATTCACGTTTCAAGGTGGTGTTTAAATACAGAGAATATTGAATGTTGCAACCTTCTACTAACCGGTGATTCAACAATAAAAATGTAGAATCTATGCGCATATTTCCCTTGTGCCAAATTCCGACATAACGAACAGTATCACCGAATAAAGTCTTTTCTATTTGCCAGTCAATCTTAGCCGACTCATCAACCGCCTTTAAGGAATACCCCCCAAGACCAAATTCTGTAATCCCATTTTCCTTAAGCCAGTTTCCGCCAATCCAATTTCCAGTTAAACTTGCCTTTAATCCTTTTGGACCATAGCTTTTCACTGCACTGTACGGAAATAAAAATCCAGATTGCTTTGCATTCCTATTTTCAGAAAGTCTTTCCCGTAATTGGCCTCCCCAATAAACACCTTGAACATGGCTATCACCAATATGCAAGACCTTGAAATCTGAATATTCCTCAGGGCTGTACAAACGCAATAGGCAACTGTCTAAATGCTCGGAACTAGAGAACAAATCAGAATTCAAAACCCTTACCTGAGCCGAACAATAGGATAGAAAAAACGCAAAGGCAATCAGAAAAAATAATCTCAAAATTGAAAATAGATAAAGGGTTGAACTGCCTCATCCCTGAATTGAACGATGAATTGTAACACAATAAGCAATACCAAAAACCATGCAAAAACTGGTACTTTCAACAAGGAATTCCAAAGCGACAAACTCCAGCGCTTAGGAGCAAAACACACCACAACAGCTGAAAGGAAAAATATCGACCATTCCGTACGGGCCACATAGAAATTCGCTGCATCCGTTAGATGCCAACCCTGGCCAATCTGTTGGATTTGTATCAATGCAAACTCCATGCTCTCGGCTCGGAAAAATATCCAACAGAAAGCAACAAAATGAAACGTGAAGATAGCAGACAATACAGCTTTCAATGTCTGCCAACGACCCTGGAATGGCCAACGAAAAGACTTGTCCAACACCAAACCCAATCCGTGCAAAGCACCCCAGAGTACAAATTTCCAATCAGCACCATGCCAAAACCCACCCAAAAGCATGGTGATCATCAAAAACAAATACATGGAAACTTGTCCTTTTCGGTTGCCTCCAAGGGGAATGTATATGTAATCACGAAGCCAGGTACTCAGCGATATGTGCCATTTCCGCCAAAATTCAGACAATCGAATTGACTTGTAAGGCAAATTGAAATTCTCAGTCAGCCTATACCCCAACAACAACGCTATTCCAATGGCTATATCCGAATACCCCGAAAAATCAAAGTAAATCTGAAACGTATAAGCATAAGCCGAAATGGTATTTTCAAAAGCTGAAAATTGGTCTGGAGATTGGTGAACCAAATCAACATATTTTCCTAAGTAATCGGCTAATAGCAATTTTTTTAGCAACCCGATTGAAATGCGCAAAAATCCTTCATTAAAAAGAAAAGCATCAAACTTAATTGGGTTCGAGATTTGGGGTAAAAAATCTTTTGCTCGAACAATGGGACCTGCCACCAAATGCGGAAAAAAGGTCATATAAAATGCATAATCCAGAACATTTCGACTAGGCTGTATTTCATGTCTATACACATCAATAATGTATGACATGGACTGAAATGTATAAAAGGAAATCCCAATGGGCAAAAAGAGGTCAAGTGCTTCCATTTTATTGAATGCAAGCTGGTTATAATTCGTTATGAAGAAATTGGCATACTTGAAATACAACAAAAACGAGAGTGTGAAAGAAACCGAAACAAACAACATCAATTTTCTCACCCATTTAACCTTGTTCCGATGAATCATTAACGCAAAAACAAAGTCGCTCAAAATCAAGGCTATGAAAATCGCAATGAATACCCCACTTGATTTATAATAAAAGAATAAACTGAACGCAATTACTGATGAAATTCTCAGTGATTTATTCAGGCTAAGAAAACTATATAAGATTAAAAAAGCACCAAATAGGAGTAAAAAACTAAACTCTGTAAAAAACCATGGTTTTTCAAGGGATGGGGAAATGAACTCCCCTAAAGAAAATGAAGAAACCCAGTTGTGAAATGCTAACTCAATAGCCTTTGTATTTAGCTGCATTTAAATTAATCCGTTTAATCTTTTGAAGTGAGTATTTTTGACTCGGTGGTACCATTTTTATGTGATACACCGATTCAGTATACATCCATTTTGCTATGGTATCCATCCATATTTTGTATCCTTCTGTACTCGGATGCCGTCCATCACCTCCTTTGGGAAGGTTTAAGTCTTTTGACAGGAAAAATTTGCCGTCGCCAACACAATTGGCGTATACATCGTTAATTCCCTTGTCTTCCATGTAATTCGCTGGACCAATGAAGCAATAGGGAATGTGTTCGATCTTTTTAAGGAACTTTATTGCAGCTGATTTGCGGCGCTCCAAATCTCTTGCCCATAACTCATTCAGACCCAATGAAACAAGTAGAAAGTCAGGCTTGAATTTATTCAAGATCTTTTGAACAGTATCAGCATAGGCATAGTTAAAAATGGATGCTGAATACCAAACGACAGCAAAAGAAAATCGATAATTATTTTCTTGGCAATAATTGTTTAAAAATCGAATCAATCCTCCGGCTTGCGAATCTCCTATTAAGGCAATTTTAAATTGTTTCGTTGAGTCTGATGAACCCATATCAACATTCCATTCTGTGTTCAACTGTGCCAAAATGGTATCCAATCCAGAGATTGAATCGCGGCTCAAGAGTGAGTCAGGAACTGATATTGTTGGAACCATCAAATCCAGAGTATCAACACCCGCAATCGCAGACATATCTGGCGATTCTACCTCTATTGTTTTTAAACCTAGAGATTCGAAATACCCTTTATCCGGTAAATAGGCACAGATATATACAGCAGTTATGGCAAAAATGAAAAAACTCCCCGCTATCAATCTGTAAACAATCGATCGAATCATATCGCCGGCAAAAATAAGAACTTGGTAGAATTGCCCGCTATCTGTGAAATGCGATAGGCCAGCCGTTGAAAAATGATCATTCCAAATGACCCACATGGCAACAACCAGCAACTGGACTGATCAACGGTAATCAATGAAACCATTAAAGACTAGAAGTCTTCTGAGACTTAAAACCTCGACCAATGTGCATGTTTCTAGCTTCCTTGGAATCGACGGTATAGAGTCACAAACAAACAGGGGCGATTATTAAAACAACCGCCCCGTTCAAAAATGAAATAGAATAAGACTAATTGATCCTTTTTATTGGGTTATTTATCCGTTGATTTGTTACCATAAAAAACAATTTACCCTCCCATAAGAAGTGAAAGCAATATGACAACACCAGCAACGATCCAAACACCCGTGGAAATTTTCTTTTTCGACGTAATAGATCCATCCGTTTTCCCTGATTCAGAATTCACTTTATTCGAATAACTCATCAAAAGTGCCATACTATCAGCTTCTGTGTAAGTGTGGAAATTTCGATAATACCCAGGGTATCCAGATGCGGTGACTGTTAAGTCATTGCCGTCCATAACAGATCTGTAATTTGGCTCAACCAGAACATCAGCATTAACTTCTGAAATTGCGTTGGATGCAGCTTCAATCTGAAGATTTTTATTCACGGAGTTATAATTCGATTTATCAAGAGATACTACCCCATGAGCAACCCCTGTGATTTTTACTGTGTCAACCACCAGATCTGCTACAGTAGGTGAAGCGTACAACCCAGGCTGATTTACGTCTAGAGTTTTTGCAGAAGCTGAAACAGCAGTAGGCTTAACCACCGAACAACTTCCAAGAGCCAATGCTCCTAAACTAATAATTAATAAATTTTTCATAAAAATAATTTTTAACGAAAGAAACGCTAATATCAATAAGAAAACTAAAAAATTCATAAAGAGCCATTTATCTTATTAAAGAATCGAACAAAGGCTCCGTATTATCCATCAATCCCCAACCACTCCCCAGACATGGGCCCTTGATTGCTGAGCAAATCCAACACCGATAAGCCCGGCTGAAAGCCGTGTCGGTCTTCAAATACCTGGGGGTAGTTCTCGCCAACTTCTGGAAAAGCATCCGTGCTTGGAGGATCATTGACAAACTCCAAGGGCAGGTCATGGAGTTGCAGAAACCCATGCAAGCGCTCCAACAAAGGCCGGCTTAGATCCAGCAAATGCACAGGCTTAGCCTCAAACAAATCCCAAA
>JALRLA010000414.1 GCA_023254645.1 Bacteroidia bacterium | reverse complement strand
CATCAAGGGTCAAATCATGGCGGCCAGACCCGGTCATGCCTCCAATGTGGCCTTCGCCAAAAAGATCAAGCAGGTGATGAAAAAGGAATTGCGCCGCAAACAAACGGGTGTTCCTGCTTACAACCCCAGTGAAAAACCCCTGTACACAACCAAAGAAGTGATGAAGCTTCTTCCCCATGCCCATCCATTCTTGTTGGTGGATAAGGTGTTGTCGGTCGATGAGTCTTCGGTGGTCGGAGTGAAAAACATCACCTACGATCAATATTTCTTCAACGGTCATTTTCCCGGCGATCCTATATTCCCCGGTGTATTGCAGATCGAAGCCATGGCACAGTGCGGTGGTATTTTGATTTTAAGCACGGTTGATGATCCTGAGAACTACGGCACGTACTTCTTGAAGATTGACAATGCCAAGTTCAAGGATAAAGTGGTTCCTGGTGATACCTTAATCATGAAATTGGAGTTGACTGAACCCGTTCGTCGTGGACTTTGCGTCATGAAAGGCCGCGCTTGGGTGGGTGAAAAACTGGTATGTGAAGCCGAAATGATGGCCCAAGTCGTTAAAATCTCCTAAATCATGATTCAACCCCTATCCTACGTTCACCCAACGGCTAAGATTGCCGAGGGTGTTGTCATTGACCCATTCGTTACTATTCACGGTGACGTAGAAATCGGAGAAGGTTCCCACATCATGTCGGGAGCGACCATTTTCAAGGGAAGCCGAATTGGAAAAGGCGTTCGCGTGTTTCCGGGTGCTTCCATCGGTGCCATTCCTCAGGATTTGAAATTTGACGGTGAAGACAGCTTGACCATCATTGGCGATAATTCTACGGTGCGCGAATACGTGACCATCAACCGCGGTACCAAGGCCTTGGGTTATACCAAAGTAGGCAAGAATGTATTGTTAATGGCTTATGTGCACTTGGCGCACGACTGTGTGGTTGGAGACAACTGCATCTTGGCCAATAGCGTTCAGGTGGCTGGTCACGTGACCATTGGCGATTGGGCCATTTTGGGTGGAGCGGCATTGGTTCACCAGTTTGTCAAAGTGGGTCAACACTCCATGATCTCTGGCGGATCATTGGTTCGCAAAGACGTGCCTCCCTACACGAAAGCCGCTCGTGAACCTTTGAGTTATGAGGGTGTAAATTCCATTGGTTTGAGACGCCGCAATTTCAATGATGAAAAGATTCGCGAGATACAGGATATTTATAGAACCCTGTTTGTCAAGGGTCACAATGCCAGCAAGGCGATGAAAACCATCGAAACAGAATTTGCCCCCACCCCTGAGAGAGATGAAATCTTGCAATTCATCAAGGAATCGGATCGCGGTATCATGAAGGGCTATCTAGCAAAATGACCTTAGAACTTCGCTTGGACAATGCCGGAAAGAGCTTCTTGAATCAGTGGCTTTTTCGCGGTGTTTCTCAGCGATGGTTGGCCGGTAAAGGCCGTAGTTTGGCCATTTTAGGTTCCAATGGTTCAGGAAAGTCAACCATGACTTTGTTGTTGGCGGGTCAATTGGAGCCCAGCGAAGGTTCATGCAAGTGGTTTGAAGGGCAGCAGGAATATCCCACTCCTTTGGGGCGCTTAGCGCTTTCATCACCGGCATTAGAACTTCCAGAAGAATGGACCATGACCGAGTGGTTTGAATTTCAAAACAAGGTGCTTCCATTTAGAAAAGGCCATGATTTGAATAAGTTTATCGCTGATTGCCAATACAATAACAAGGTGGCCAAAAAGCCCATTTCTACCTTTTCATCCGGCATGAAACAGCGAGTAAAATTGGCTCTGGCGCTTTGGGCCGATGTACCTTTGTCCATCGTAGATGAACCCCTAACTAACTTGGATAAACAAGGTGAAGAATTGTACCGTTTGTGGGTTTCTGAGTGTCTTGAGCAACAATCCATTATCGTAGCCTCCAACCGACAAGAAGAATACTCCTTTTGCGAGGAGCACTGGCAGATTGGTTCTGCGGGATTAATGGTTAGGGCTGGATCATGATGATCGGCCAAGAAGCCTGAGTTTGGCCATTTGAAGCTTTCAAATAGTAAGCCCCTGCTTTTACATCGGTCATGTGAATCAACAAGCTTCGCTCACCTGTTGCCATGTTCCCTGACCAGATTCTACGCCCCGTACAATCCCATAATTCAAGCGATAAGCGGTTCGCTGCATCTTCGCGCTCCAATTGAAATATTCCATTGTGAGGATTAGGGAAAACGCGAACCTGTACTGGCTTTTTCAAACTTTGGGTAGCAGAAATCTGTCGCCCTTGATTGCTTTTGGCCAAGCCAATACCCCCTCTGCCGTTGCCGTATATCAATTCGGGTATTGAATCGGCGTCCAAATCAACGGCCTCACATACCACTCGGAATCCAAAATTGGGCACCATTGAATCCCCTCCCATAGCGGCTTCATACAACCATTGGGTATTGGGCAATAATGAATCGGTTATAGCGTGGCCTTCAATGCTGTATCGGTAAATCAAGCCTTGGGCAGTGCCTAGGATCAATTCTTCTTGGCCGTCAAAATCCAAATCAGCGATGCGAGGAACCGCATAGCCGAATGACAAGAATCCAGGAGGTTCGCGGTCAGTTTTCCATTCGTTTGCACGAACGCCCCAGGCTGATTGGCTGACGCGGGTAAACGACTGCGCATTTCCTTGCTCAAAGGCAGAGATTTTGCCGTTGTAGTATCCCACCAAAATGTCTGTTTTTCCATCACCTGAGAAATCGTGCATGCACGGAGCTGCGTTCACAACATCGAACCCAACAGGATAAGCGCCTAAGGGAAGGCCAGAATAAACAAATTGGGGTTTTTCGCCCGACGCAGCGTCGTTTTTTAACCAGTGAACCTGTCCATTTCCCAAGCCTATGAGCATGTCCCAATCTCCATCGTTGTCCAAATCACCCGTGCAGGGAATCATTTCTGACCAGGCTGAATCAGACAGGTTTAAGTAATCGGTATTCACCAGTTTGAGTGCGTAGTCAGGGGCTCCCAAATTTTCAAACAGATAGAGACGATCAGCCAAACCTTGGGTTTTTGAAAAATCGCCATTGCTGGCCACCACTATGTCCAAATCACCGTCGCCATCGGCGTCGATGGAACAAGGGGCTGTTCGAGCGCCCAAATCCAAACGTTCGGAAGCCAAGAAATCATGGGTTTGCAGCGACCATGAGGTTTCCTTTCCCACCAATGATCCTTTGTAAAAACTCACTTGATGGGTTTCCTGCACATCAGCGCTCCCATTGGGAGCAATGAGCAAATCACGAACTCCATCCCCATCTGCATCTGCCAAATATCCGGCTGGAAAAATGAATTCATGGAAATCCTCGCCATTTTTAAACGGAAACAAGGTGTCGACCGCAATCATGGTGTCGTAATAGGTACCGAAGTCCTTGCGGCCGTTTTCCAAATAGGTAAATCGCTTGAACCCTATATTGGAGATGGCCATTTCCATATCGCCATCGCCGTCTTTGTCGTACAAGAAGCAAGAGCTCCCACCCGCATGACGAGGAGTCAGTTTGTTTTGATAAGGACATTCCCCGAGCAAAACACTGTTATCAAATCCCTCATTGAAATATCCAAAGCACACATCCATGACCTGGAATTCAAAGGTGTCCGAACTCCAGTTCTTTTCGGCTCTTACATCACGAAATTCCGTATAGGTCAGATTCCATGGGTCGTATTTCACGATGTCCAGGTCTCCATCTCCATCAATGTCGACTATGTCAGGCATATCGGTATTGGAAAAGGACAACAGGTTGTGCAAAATGAAAAAGGTGCTATCGTATTGATTTCGATAGAATTGTGGCCCTGCTTCTCCGTAGGTATTCAAACGAATCTCAAATTGAGGAACGCTGTCTGAAGCGCCGGTTTTGTTCATGTAGATGAAGAGGTCTCCACTCTCGCTCAAGGTAAAAACATCCAATTTCTGGTCGCTGTTCAAATCAGCCAACTTGTAGAAATAATACCCACTTGGGAAGGCTCTTGAATAGCGCATATCCCAAACCAACTGACCCTTTTCGTCGCGAATCCATGTTTCTAGATGGTTGTCGTATCGATCAAATACCAGCATGTCAGATCGGCCATCTTGATTGATGTCCATGCTTTGGAATTGGGGACTGTTCCAGCCTCCTGTCAATGGCTGTCCCACTCTGGAGCCGTTGACATCAATGGGGTATTGCTTTTGAACGCGGAAAGCAGGTTGTGCCTGAAGGGCAATTCCAACCAGTGAAAGTACGGTTATGAGCAGCTTATGCATTGGACATCTAAGTTACATGTTGATGGGCAATCTTTCTAGACGACCTACCTTTGAAGTATGATCGCTACTCCTATTGACCGCATTTACGAACAACTCGTTTCCTGTGGCTTGGAATATTGTACAGACAGCCGTTCCATTACGGTAGGTTCGTTTTTCTTTTGTCTGCGGGGTGAGCGATTTGATGCCAACGATTTGGTGGAAGAAATTTTGGAAAAAGGAGCCTCTTATGTGGTGACTGACAACCCCGAA
>JALRLA010000381.1 GCA_023254645.1 Bacteroidia bacterium | reverse complement strand
CGAATGTAAATCGAATAGTTGAACCAGATCAGGTTGAGTGAATTATTGCCCGGTAAGGCCTTGAAATGGCCTGAATTTTTTGTTCGGAATATTCCGAACATACGTTTGGAATCACGTGTAATTCCAGAATCCCAATGTTTTCGGTATCTTCACAAAAAAGGAATACTAAAGGTGTTTACGACTGTTAATCAGAGGGTCCTTGGTTCGAGCCAGGTAGCGCATTCTGCTTTGACAATGAAGGTGTTTTTAAAGAGTTCGATTGCTTTCCTTCGGATCGCACAGATATGTTGGCAGGTTCCATTCGCAAGGCAGTAATGAGATACATTGTAGAGCATGAAACTGCAGAGCGGTTGATCATCCACTTCTACAAACGTATTTCAGACAGAGAGTTACAACCGATCATCAGCACCTTGCACAAGTTGGGTTTGAACATTCCGGTAATTGTTGTTTCCATCAATAAAACAGAGTCCAAAGACCTCATTGCATTCGATACCAATGCAGGTGATTTGATGCCAGTAAGTGACACTATAATCCAGACAGGCCATAGACAATACTTGCTTTTCAACAATACCAAATACAACACGAAATACACAGTCAAAGACTGGCCTTTTCCAATCAAACTGGAGCTGACCAGTAAAGACGACCATTTGCTGAATGACATTGCCACAGTAAAAGAGCTGATTGACCAGGTATATCAATTCAGCAGAATGTATTGAAAGTCAGTCAAGCAACAGAATCTACCTGTGACAATCAAATACCCCGAAATGGTAGCCGAGATATTCCCTCACTTCGAGAGTGAAATAATACCTCCATTCGGCAAGAATAATTTGTGGTTTTTATGAAAGAAAAATTAGAAAATAAACTGGAAGATCGAAACATTAAGCCAACCGCAATGCGCCTATTAGTGCTTAGAAAATTGGTAGAATCTGGTGCCGCCATTAGTTTGAGCGATCTAGATGCGAAATTCGAGCACGCGGATAAGGCTACACTATATAGAACACTCAAAACTTTTGAAGACAAGAAACTTATACATAGCATTGAAGATGGTACAGGTTCGGTCAAATATGCACTTTGTGAAGAAGGTTGTGAATGCAAACCTCAAGATCAGCATATCCACTTTCATTGCGTCAAGTGTGGCGAAACTTACTGTCTGACCCAATCCAAAATACCCCAAACCATTATTCCTTCAGGATTCAAAGCAGCCAGTGCCAGCATGGTCTACAAAGGCACTTGTGCAAACTGCTCCTAAACTTTGCAAACAGGTTGCATTCCTAAATCAATATATTTGTGACACGTGAAGCTTATAGCACACATATCATTCTCTTTGATTTTCATCTTGCAGGTTATATCCCCCAATTTGGATATGTGCTGTGAGCTAAAAAAATTATCTGCCCTTATTTCTCATTTTGAGGAGCACAATGCCATAGGTGGCGACACTTTTTTCGAATTTATTATTGAAGACTATGTCCATCATGATGAAAATAGTTCGGGGCATCATGACCATGACAAAGATGGTGAACTACCCTTTCATGGCCAGCATCAGTGCTGTCATGGGCCCGTATTCATGACCCTTTTTCAGTATTTTCCTGAAATAGAAAATTTCTGCTTTACCAACCAGGTAAAAGTTTCTCCTTATAGCTTTTCACTTTGCTCTGAGTATTCAGAATCTCCTTTCCAGCCTCCCAAGGCCTGATTTTTCCGGACACCCACAGAAATCAATATTTTAATTTTTGCCCCAAGGCAATGACTTAAATGCATTTTGCTGTGCCGTCTGGCATCCCCGATGTTGGGTATAAATGCCCCTTTCAATTCATTAAATCAAGAAATAAAATACATAATAAATGCTGGATAAAATCATTCATTTTTCAGTCAAAAACAAGTTGATCATCGGCCTGCTTACGCTGGGTCTAGTCATTTGGGGAGGCTACTCACTAACGAGGCTTCCCATTGATGCCGTACCGGATATTACAAATAATCAGGTTCAGGTCATCACCTCTTCTCCATCTTTGGCAGCTGAGGAGGTGGAACGTTTAATCACTTTTCCAATCGAAATCACCATGGCCACCATACCAGAGATAGACGAGATACGCTCTTTCTCCCGCTTTGGCTTATCAGTGGTTACCATTGTGTTTAAGGAAGATGTAGATGTATACTGGGCAAGGCAACAGGTAAGTGAACGCCTACCCGATGTGCAGGCACAAATACCACCAGGAGTCGGCCAGCCGGGGATGGCACCTATTACAACAGGGCTGGGAGAAATCTATCAATATGTGGTAGGAACCGAACCGGGCTATGAGGATAAATATGATGCCCGTGAACTACGCACCATTCAGGACTGGATTGTCAGAAGGCAATTATTGGGCACTCCAGGAGTAGCTGATGTGAGCAGCTTCGGTGGCTATCTCAAACAATATGAAATTGCCATTGATCCCGACAGGCTCAAAGCCATGAACATCTCCATTGCCGACATCTTTCAAGCATTGGAAGAAAACAATGAAAACACAGGGGGAGCCTACATCGAGAAAAATCTTAGTGCCTATTTTATCAGAAGTGAAGGCCTTGTGAGCAGTCTGGACGACATCCGAAATATGCTCATCAAAAACAATGAAAATGGAATCCCCGTCCTTATCAATGATGTAGCCAAAGTCCAATTGGGAAGTGCTGTAAGGTATGGTGCTACCACCCGTAATGGTGAAGGCGAAGTAGTCAGTGCTATTGTGATGATGCTGAAAGGTGAAAATTCCGCAGAAGTTATAGAAAATGTAAAAAACCGAATTGCAGAGATCCGCAAAACACTGCCTGAGGGCGTTACCATCGAACCGTTTCTTGATCGCACCAAACTGGTCGATACGGCCATAGGCACGGTAAGCAAAAATCTGGCAGAGGGTGCCTTGATCGTGATTTTTGTTTTATTGCTTCTTCTTGGAAATCTCCGTGCAGGTTTGATCGTAGCATCGGTCATTCCCCTTGCTCTCATTTTTGCCTTTGGTATGATGAACCTTTTTGGTGTATCAGGCAACCTGATGAGTTTGGGAGCCATTGACTTTGGCTTAATAGTGGATGGAGCGGTGATTATAGTAGAGGCCACCCTGCATCATTTGGGTTTACTGAAGCTAGGGAGGAAATTGACCCAGCAGGAAATGGACAAAGAGGTCTATCAGTCAGCCAGCAAAATCAGAAATTCAGCCGCATTTGGGGAGATCATTATTCTCATCGTGTATCTACCCATCCTTGCTTTAGTAGGGATTGAGGGAAAAATGTTTGGCCCTATGGCACAAACAGTGAGCTTTGCTATTCTGGGCGCTTTTATCCTTTCGCTTACTTATGTACCGATGATGTCTGCATTGGTTTTGAGCAAGAAGACCGAATACAAACCCAATATTTCAGACAAGATCATGGCTTTCTTTCATAGAATGTACGACCCTACAATCCGTTGGGCGATGCACAAACGGCCATTGATGATTGCCATTGCTCTCGGATTGTTTGGCATATCCTTATGGGTGTTTTCCAATATGGGTGGTGAATTTATACCTACCTTAGAAGAGGGTGATTTTGCCGTAGAAACAAGGGTAATCACAGGAAGTTCTCTCCAAAACACCATAAAAGCAACTACCCAGGCAGAAAAAATCTTATTGGAAAAATTCCCCGAAGTAACTCAGGTAGTTTCTAAAATCGGTGCTGGGGAAATCCCCACCGATCCTATGCCTGTGGAGGCAGCAGATTTGATGATCATTTTAAAGGATAAGGAGGAATGGGTTACCGCCTCTAACCGCGAAGAACTGGCTAATAAAATGGCCGAAGCTTTGGAGGTTATACCTGGGGTAACTTTTGGCTTTCAGCAGCCCATTCAGATGCGGTTCAACGAACTGATGACTGGGGTTCGTCAGGATGTGGCAGTAAAAATTTACGGAGAAAACCTCGATGAACTTTCTGAATATGCCAGGCAGATTGGAAAACTGGTATCTGGTGTAGAAGGAGCCGTTGATCTCTATATAGAGGAAGTGACGGGAGTACCACAGATCGTAATTAACTATAAACGGGCACAGCTGGCTAAGTTTGACCTTACTATCCGTGACGTTAACCGCTCGGTGCAAGCGGCTTTTGCGGGGGCATCTGCCGGATTGGTATATGAAAACGAAAGACGTTTTGATCTGGTGGTAAGATTGGATAAAACCAACCGGGAGGATGTTGAGTCGGTTCGGAACTTATACATTGCACGAAAGGATGGCCATCAAATACCACTGTATCAGGTCGCTGATGTAGAGATCAAAGAAGGCCCATACCAAATCCAACGGGACGATACACGAAGAAGGATCATAGTAGCCTTTAATGTGCGTAACCGGGATGTAGAAAGCATAGTAACAGAACTTCAGCAGAAAATTGATCAGTCAGTGGTATTGGCCCCTGGCTACACAGTCTCTTATGGTGGCCAGTTTGAAAACCTCGTGGAAGCTCGTGAAAGGCTTGCTATTGCCGTTCCGTTGGCTCTTCTACTCATTTTTGTTTTACTCTATTTCACGTTTGGTTCAATTAAGCAGGGCATCTTGATTTTTACGGCTATTCCACTTTCTGCAATTGGAGGCATTTTCGCCCTTTGGCTTAGAGATATGCCTTTTAGTATATCAGCAGGCGTTGGATTTATTGCTTTGTTCGGAGTAGCAGTATTGAATGGAATTGTACTGATCAGCGAGTTCAACCACCTCAAAAAAGAAGGAATTACAGATATTTTTGAAAGGATTTACAAAGGTACGAGCGTGCGTCTCCGTCCAGTGATCATGACGGCTGCCGTGGCTTCCCTTGGCTTTTTGCCCATGGCCCTATCTCAATCAGGTGGTGCCGAAGTGCAGCGGCCGTTGGCTACTGTTGTGATTGGAGGCTTGATTACCGCCACCTTTTTAACATTGGTCGTACTGCCCATCCTTTACTATTATTTTGAAAGAGGAATAAAAGTAAAACCAGGAACGGTAGCACCATTCTTATTCATTGGAATATTATTCTTCCAGTTTCCTGAAGCAAAGGCGCAGGAGTCTCAAAAAATCTACCAATCGCTGGATGAGGCTATAAAAACGGCCATTCAAAACAATCCCGGGCTTAAAGCAGCAGATTTACAAACCCAGCAAGAAAGGGCTTTGAAAGGCGCAAGTTGGAACCTGCCCAAGACAAATTTCAGCCTTACCCACGGCCAGTACAACAGTATCTACAATAATGACAACCAGTTCAATATTTCACAATCCATTGCATTCCCTACCGTTTATGCCAACCAAAACAAATTGGCAAATGCTCAGGTGGAAGCAAGTGAGTGGCAAAAGACAGCTACCCAAAACGAATTGGTGCGACAGGTGAAGGCTACCTGGTATTTCCTGTGGCTTGAGAAAAACAAAAGGCAATTATTGATAGAGCAGGACAGCATTTATCAACGCTTTGTAAAAGCAGCCAGCCTTCGCTATGAAACCGGAGAAAGCAACCTACTCGAAAAAGCAACAGCCGAATCGCAGGTAGCTGAGATTAAAGCCATGTTACAACAAAATCTGGCCGACATAGAGATTTACCAAACTCAGCTACAAACCCTCTTAAACATTGAGGGCTCATTGGACATAATGGCAGGCAAGCTTGAAGCACGGCAAAGTACTGCTCTGTTAGATACACAAGGGATTGCCAATAACCCTACCCTGGCATGGTTTCGCCAGCAAATGAAAGTGGCCGAAAGAGAAAAATCAGTGGAGAAATCCCGGCTGTTACCTGACCTCACGGTAGGATATTTCAACCAATCGCTCAACGGACCAAATCAGGATATAGACGGCAATCCAGTGACCTTTACATCTAGCGACCGTTTCACTGGCTTTCAGGTAGGCGTAGCTATTCCTCTATTTGGAGCAAAATCTCAAAGTTCGGTAATCAAAGCAACTGAACTCAAAAAGCAAGAAGCCGAGGCACAATTGGAAGCTATTACTAACGAATTGCAAGGCAGGTTAAAATCTCTCATTCAGCAATACCAAAAATTTCAGGCCAGTCTCGATTATTACGAGCAAAGTGCCTTGCCACAAGCTGAACTTATTCTGAAACAAGCCCAAAAAGGATTTGAAAGCGGTGAAATAGGTTATGTGGAATACATACAGGGGCTCAATCGGTCACTATCTGTTCGGTTTAACTACCTGGACATCCTCAACCAATACAACCAGACCATTATCGAAATCGAATTCATTTCAGGCATTCAATAAAAGAAATCAACAATGAAAAATATAATAACATATATCAACAGAATCTCAATGGTTACTCTTATCGGATTGGCCATTGCTTCCTGTAGTTCAAAAAATGAAAGAACAACAGAGGAACACCACGAAGAAGGTGATAATACAGTAGAACTTACTCAGGCACAATTTGAGCAGGCAAGTATAGTCGTGGGAAACTTTGAACAGCGGGTAATTGGCTCAGAACTCCGTGTCAATGGTATCATTGATGTACCCCCGCAAAGTAACATTTCAATTACCATGCCTTATGGTGGTTTTGTGAAATACACCGAGATGCTACCGGGTACAATGGTAAAAAAAGGTCAGTTATTGGTCGTGATTGAAAACCCAGAATTTATTCAGTTTCAACAAGATTATCTTGAGAGCCTTGCTAGTCAGGAATTTCTCAAAGCTGAATATGATCGACAGAAAGAGCTATATGATGAAAAGGTGGCTTCCGGCAAGTCTTTTCAGCAGGCAAAAAGTGACTATATGGCCAATGAAGCCCGTATCAAAAGCATGGAAACAAAATTGAAGCTGATTGGCTTCAGTGTTGCCAAAATCAAAGAAGGTAACGTTTCCGCTTCCGTCAATATTTATTCACCTGTAACAGGAGCTATTCGAGAGGTATACACCAATGTAGGAAAATTCATCAATCCTCAGGATGTCATCATGGACATTACCAATTCGGACGATCTTCATGTGGAACTGACCGTTTATGAAAATGATATTCCAAGAATCAAAGAAGGCCAACGCATCCGTTTTACCCTGGCAAATTCACCTAATGAATGGCGTGAGACAGAGGTATTCCTAATAGGCAGTGGCGTTAGGGAAGATCGTTCTGTAACTGTCCATGGGCACTTGAAGAAGATGCATTCAGATTTGAAACCCGGCATGTACATAGCTGCTAAAATTGAAACCGACAGTAATAAAACATGGGCCGCTCCTGATGAGTCAATTGTAAGGTTCGGGGGTAAGCACTATGTCTTTGTCTTTATTGGCGAAAGGTCGGAAGACGGTCAACAGATGCATGATTTTGAAATGTTGGAGGTGCAAAAAGGATCAAGTGAAGACGGTTTCACACAAATTAGCCTCTTGGAAACATCTTTGGAGATCAGCAGTCTGATCAAGCTCGAACAGCAAAAAGCCCAAACCAAAGAGCGTTTGCAGTTGATTGAACTGCAACTCGATACTTTACAGCAGCAATTTGAAG
>JALRLA010000341.1 GCA_023254645.1 Bacteroidia bacterium | reverse complement strand
ATCGGTACAGGTTACTCCGTTGAGTGTTTTCTGAACCCAATAGGTCGTGGTTTGCGAAGGCTTGACCCAGATGCTGTCGGAGGTTTCTCCGGTAGACCAAACAAGGATGTCACTTGACCACAGTTGGACACTATCCCCACTGTTGCAAATACTATTTTGAGAGCTGTAGATAGTAGGGTTAATGACGATCACGGTCAAGCTATCTGGGCAAGACAGACCATTGGCTGATTTTGTGAGCCAGTAGGTAGTCGTTTGAGATGGTGAAACAGTGATTGAAGCCGTAGTGTCACCAGTTGACCACAAAAAGGAATGGTTTGCGTTGCCAGGCTGGAGGGAAGAAAGGGAGGTGCCTCCATGCAGGGTTCCGTGTTCCGTCCCAACTTGGTCAAGTACTTGACCATTCACTATTTGATCGAAGTTGTAATAGTGTTCGAGGTTAGCGCTACCAATGGAGATGCCATTTTGGAAAATGTCATAAACTTCACTTGAATCAAGCGCAGCTGACCAAATGCTCAATTCATCCAAATTCCCATCAAAGAAGTTGGCATTTCCATCAAACCGTTTCCCCAGAACCATTGGATTAGTAGAACCTATGGTGTAAAGCCATCCACCCCAATTGTGGAAGCATCCAGGATTTGCGGAGATTCGTATTCCATCCAGGTAGGCCTTGATGTTATTGTAGGCATAGTTTCCTCCTTCCCCCATAACATAAACTACATGGTGCCATTGGTCATCATTGACCGTTGCTTCCCAATTGGAACCATGGCACTCAAAATTTGTAGAAACACCGTTTAAGATGGTGCAAGGGTTTGCTATGTACGAAGCAGAATAATTTAGGTTGTCATTTAGTTTTAGTTCTAACGCTGAATTGCACGATCTCGTCCCATAGCCGAGGAGGTCCATCTCGCTCGAAGAATTTGTTTTGAACCACATGGAGAAACTCATGGGAGATTGTCCTGTGGGGCCAGCGTTGGGGAAGGATATGTAACCATCGGAACCATTGAAGTCGATAGAGCCTGCAGACATTAATGTGGTCGATGATCCTGCACAAATTGTGGTATCCGTTGCTGTTATTTGAGCATCAAGTACGGTTATAGTAATGCTATCGGTACAGGTTACTCCGTTGAGTGTTTTCTGAACCCAATAGGTCGTGGTTTGCGAAGGCTTGACCCAGATGCTGTCGGAGGTTTCTCCGGTAGACCAATTCAATCCGGTGTTTGTTGTGCCTTGAGCGTAATACCATAGCCATGAAGGGATACTGGAAGCGGTTGCACCTTGATTGGTTCCACTCGAACCTGTATTCGTACAAGGAGACCCCGGATTGTAGGAGAAGTCGTTATTGGCTGGGTCAACAAAATTGGGATTTCCAGTTGTATTACCTGTTCCTGAAGGTACAGTTCCATTAGAATACGTAAATGGAATTGCAGACTGTTTGCCAGAAATGGTTTGGAGCCCCGTTGAGCCAAAAAAAACACTGTTCGATACAACCCCGATGTGATCATACCAATTTGAATTGTAGGTAGTCCCTTGATTGTTATAAAAGGTGCAATGGTCTACAACATTGGTCCCAGACCACACTGTCCCCATGTAGACGATACCTCGCGAAGCTGATTGATTTTCAATGAAAAAACTTTCATAAAGTGTCTTCGCGTGGCCTAAGCCGACAATTGCGCCCGTGGCGGACGTGTTGTCTCTAAATACACAAAACGAGATATCTTGATCATTGCCAGCGTCATGCCCATTGCCAATAAACTCTCCTCCAAATGCATTGCTTTCAAATAAACAATAGTGGGCGTACCATGACTTTTTGGAGGACAGGATGAGTCCTGAAGTATTGTTATAAAATATACAGGAGTCAATAGAGCTCTGCGGCCCAGAAACCTCATTGTCACCAAAAGCAAGTACGTATCCTGAACCTTGCGAATCGGTCTTGTTGTCTATGAAGATACAGGATTTGATTGCTACGCCGCTGTTGTCTTCGGTAAATACTGCGGAACCTCGTTTGGTAGTGGGAACACAGCGTTTAATTGTGAATCCTCGAATAACAGAATTTACCGTTTCACCAGAGTTTAATAAAAATCCATTTAAAAGATCTTCACCATCAATAATTGTGGTCTGGGGGCCTGCGGAAGATTGCACAATGACAGACTTGCCTTGTAACGTAAGATTTGTATTTCCCGCGCCTTTGTAGGTTCCGGGTAATACGGTTACTATTTGCCCATTTGAAGAACTATTGATTCCTTTTTGTATCGTGAGGTATGGATTGCTCTGGGATCCATCGCCTAGTGCATCATTTCCATTCGGTCCAACATAGATCCCTGATGTTCCTATTTTTCCATAGGGAATAACCGTTGTAGTCATTGATGAAGGTGTAATTCCATTCCACAACAATACACTATCTCCTGGAGCGCAAATAACGCTACTTGACGATGAGATAGCAGGATCGTTAACTGTAATAGTTACGGTGTCCACACAGGTCTGGCCCTGCGAAGAAGTATAGAGATAATACGAAGTAGTTGATGTTGGACTAACTGTGATGGAAGTACTTGTGTCACCGGTGGACCACCAAAGGCTATCTGACGAAGTAGAGGTAGTTGTTTGACCTAAATTCAATGCCCAGATTCCATCAGGTCGCATCCAGATAATGCGGTCCCGCGGGCCGTCATAAAAGGCGGTGGCGTCTGTAAAGTGGGTGCCACCAACACTAGAAGTAGAAACCATACTCAAGGGTGGTGGCGTTCCGCAGATGGTTACTTGGCTGAAGCTAGATGCGCCATTGCCACGGTCCATAGCGAGGACCGTGTTCGTGTATGGGGCAGTCAATGCCCATGTTGAGCTATAGGTAGCAGGGGGAGTATACCCCCCAAGGATGTAGAAAATATCTTCGTCATAATTATATGCGAAGCACCCTTCTTGACTAATTGAGGAATTTGGGGTAGCTAATATGGTGGTAAATGTGTTCGTGCTGAAATCGTATTCATACAAATCTTGTAACCAACAGTATTTGCCAATATCTGTTGCCCAGGCATTGCCCAGAGAACAGCTCGACGCCCATTGGTCACCGTTGCAACTTCCCATTCCGGAGAAAACGTACATTTTTGAGTAATCCTTACTCGGGGCAACCCCAGTTGCAATTCTGCGTGCAGGATTGCAATTGTTATTGTTCGCATACGGATTGATCCAACCAGTGGGAGTGGAGGCATAAACCCAATTTTTTACGCTGTACCATCCGTATCCACCAAAAAATCCAATGCGATGATTGTACCCATCGTAGAAAGGTTGGGAGCTATAACTATTCGCATCAAAAGAACCAGAACCATAGGCGGTCCAAACACCCCCAATTTTAGAAATCCTGTAAACGGCATCTCGTCCTACCCGATGCGCATAAACTTGGTCATCAGCATAATGGAAAATACCATGACTGAAGCTCGATAATTGCCCACTTTGACTGAGTGGAGTGATTGTTTTATTCACAAGATCAATCTGTAGGGTCGTAGATCCGGACACACTGTAGTAGATCCCTGTTAAGGTATCAAATGCATAGCCGTTACGCCTGTTTATGGTGTAGCCACTTAATTGGGAGCTTGTAAAAAGCTGTTCCCATGTGCCAATTCCAGAATTACATAGCTGACTACTTGGCTGACCTGTAAATGAGGAAGTAAGGGTAACACTTGAACCTGCACATATGGTGGTATCGTTTGTGAGAATTGTAGTGTCACAGGATTGATTTGTCCCACTTTGTGCGTTGTACAAATCACTTATTTCATTGGATGTTAAAGCACGACTCCAAATTCCGATATCATCGATGAGGCCACCCCACCAATCACATCGGCCCGAATTGATATTTCCAAAAGTGAGCGAATTGTTATTGTAGCTAAATGTCGGCACTTGAGACCCAGTAAAACTCTGGAAAAGGGTGCCATCCACATAGATAACTCCTGATCCAGCCTGGCCATCAATAGCAACAACGACGTGGTGCCAGGCTAAGCTCGTTATGGAACTAGAAGAATTTGACATCCCCACATTCGCCGAACAACTTCCGAAACTCGTATAGTGTATGGTCCGAGTTTGATTGGAAGTGCCATTCATGGCAAACCCGTACCCCCCACATGAGTTAAGGGTAGAGTTTATTTCCATGATTCGGGGATTGCAACCGCCACCGTCCATGTACATCCAAAAAGACATAGTTAAGCTTCCCTGTGCGCTGATTGTAGATGAATTAGGGACCACGATATAGTCGTTGCTGCCATCAAAATCATAGGCTGAATTTGCATTCCCGTGGCGATCCGGCCCAGGTACGGGCCCATTTACGGTTCCATGGTTTCCATTCCCACTCAAATCATTCGCATTTCCATCAAAAGGCCACCATCCGATGAGCCCAGAGCTAGGTACGTAGTTGGGGAGGGTTTGGGCTAAACTCGACCAACCCAGGGCTACTGTGAATATTGCTGTGAGTAGTTTTTTCATAGGAATCAATTCACCAAGTTGTATTTAAGGAAGAG
>JALRLA010000317.1 GCA_023254645.1 Bacteroidia bacterium | reverse complement strand
CTAGAACAATGCTCATGTACGACCAACCGGTACCGATATTGGCTTCAGTAGCAGAGGCATACATAACCCACAACTGGCGGTTGGGAGCGGTACCAAAGGTTTTGGAAACGATGTAGTCACCGCTTGCATTCAAGGTCAAACCCCAAACACAAACCGATTGATTGGGAATGTTGGCAGAAGGCAAAGCTTCATTAGTTGCCGAAGGAGCTGCAACTGAAGAATTGATGTCAAAAGTCAAGACACCGGTTGAAGAAACTTTGAAGGAGCTTACATCCGAACCGTTGAATTGAAAACCAAAGGGAATGGCTTGAGCGGCCGACCACTCGGGTGAGGTTTTGGCACCTGACATAACGGTAGACCAGGTAGCGGGCAATCCGCCGCCAACGGGGTATTCAGGATCTGCATTCAAATTGCCAGGGTTTCCAGTACCGGCACAGGGAGATAAATAATACCCTGACTGAGCGCTCAAAGCAGCCGCAGAAAGCGCAAAAATGGAAAGGAGAATTCTCTTCATAGTTCTTCGAATTGCAGCAAATGTAAGGATTGAAAAAAAAGCGAAAGTGTCCGGCAGAAACTAAGCGCTAAGCTCGGTCAAAGCGCTATAGTGCTCTTGAACCTCGGCCAAGGTCTGCTGCACTTCGTTGTAGTCCATTGATTGAACCAATCGGCTGCGGTATTCCTTGAAATCAGGAAGTCCCTTGAAGTAATTGGAGTAATGCCGGCGCATCTCAATCAAGCCCAAGTTGTGGCCCTTCCATTGAATGCTTTTCTCCAAGTGAACTCGGCAGGCTTCCAGTCTCTCTTGAAAGGTGGGACCCGCCATCAATTCACCCGTATTCAGGTAATGTTTGATTTCGCGAAACACCCATGGGTAGCCTATGCTCGCCCTACCAATCATCAGGCCATCGACTCCAAAGCGATCCTTGTATTCCTTGGCTTTTTCTGGCCCGTCTATGTCCCCGTTGCCAAAGATGGGAATCTGCATGCGGGGGTTGTTTTTCACCTCGCCAATCAAGGTCCAATCTGCCTCTCCTTTGTACAACTGTACCCGAGTGCGGCCGTGTATGGATAGGGCTTTGATGCCCACATCCTGCAAGCGCTCAGCGACATCGACAATGTTTTTGGTCTTGTCATCCCAGCCTAGGCGGGTCTTTACGGTCACCGGCAAATGAGTGGCTTCGACAATGGCCTTGGTCATAGCCACCATTTTTTCTGGATTCGTCAAAATTCCGGCTCCTGCGCCTTTGCAAGCGACCTTTTTCACTGGGCAACCGTAGTTGATGTCAATCAAATCAGGGCGAGCCAAGGTGGCTATTTTGGTCGCCTCGACCATGCTCTCGATTTCGCTACCAAAAATCTGAATGCCGATGGGTCTTTCGTATTCAAAAATGTCCAGCTTTTGAACGCTTTTAGCGGCGTCGCGAATCAAGCCCTCTGAACTAATGAACTCCGTGTACATCATGTCGACGCCGTGCTGTTTGCACAAGAATCGAAACGGCGGATCACTGACATCCTCCATAGGAGCCAACAGAAGGGGGAACTCTCCCAAGGCTATGTCCGCGATTTTCACCAACTTTGTGCAAAGGTACAATCCCACCTTCACCCATGCATAGCAACCCGCTTTATCGACCGTTCCGGTTCACCACCATGGCCTTTCTCTTTTTATTCATGGCGGTGTTTTTGTACGCTTCAGCCTTGTTGGGCTTGTTCGGCGATAAACAAGGATGGGATCCACGCCTGATTAGCTGGCTTCAGTTTATACTCTACATGGGAATTCCCTGCGCCATTGTATTGATGATCTTTGGGCAATCACCAGAAAGTGTGGGTCAGTACCGAACAAAACAGCCCTACACGCATTATGTATGGACGCTGGTCCTGGCCTTGTCTTCGCTTTCGATTGTGGCCTTTCTCACGCAAGCAGTTGAAACGTTTTCTAGTGGATCTACCTATGGACTTTGGGCCGATGAATTGAACCAAGCCCGCATGGACACCTTGGACAAATTGCTGGACTTTCATGGCAAAAAAGCCCTGATCATAGCCCTTTTGACCATGGCCCTAACCCCTGCCTTATTGGAAGAATTTGTGTTTCGAGGCATCATCCTTCAATCCCTGAGAAATACGGGTCTCTCCATGGGTCTGAGCATTTTTATCCAGGCTCTGCTATTTGCCGTCATACACCTCAGCCCTTATGAACTTCCGGGTATTTTCTTGTCGGGCATCGTCATGGGCTATTTAGCCTTGGAAACTGGCTCCTTGCTATTGCCTACGCTGTTCCATTTCTTGTTCAACGGCTTTACCCTTTGGGCCCAATTCGAACTGACCCATCCTGAAGACTTGGAACGAGAATTAGCCCAACCGCTTATCGCATTGATCGCCAGTTTGGCTCTAACTTTTGCCTTGTTCAAACTCACCCGCTTTTCCTCTAGCCATGAATAATTTCATCCAGCGCGCCATCACTGGCTCCTTGTTCGTTTTGTTCATCATTTTCATTCTGCAATTGGACAACAAATGGGCTCATCATGCTCTGTTGGCTG
>JALRLA010000281.1 GCA_023254645.1 Bacteroidia bacterium | reverse complement strand
ATATGATCGATCACCAGGCGGCTACCCCCGCGCTGAAGCCCTTCTGGGTGAAGGACTCTTCGGCCGTGTTGTATGCCGACAAGTACATTTCGGGCTATGGCAACAATACCAGCGATCACTACCCGGTGTATGCCCATTATTACTGGAATTTGCCGAATGCAAGCGTCGAGAGCGTTCGGAGCCATACCCGTGTTTGGTACGATGGCACCCATTGGAATGCCGAGCTCAGGGGCCCCTGTTTGTGGGTCGTATACGATGCCCAAGGTCGCCAAGTTTACCGGGGTTCTGAACTGTCGGGTTTTACCGGTCAGTCGGGTCAATTGTATGCCATTTGGGCCGAACAAATCACTGGCATTCATCGGCTTTCGGCTTGGGTGCTTCAACCATAGCCTGTAGTTTTGTGCCATGCAAAAACGCCTGGTGCCATTCCTGTTAGCAGCCTTATTTCTGAGCCTTTCCTCTTGCGGTGATCTGCAAGAAAAAACGGTGGCTCAATCTGAAATTCCGGTTGCGGGATTGAGCAGTTTGGTCACCTTGGAGCCCGGCAAAACTTGGATATGGTTGAGCGATTTTGTGTACGAACCCTCGGCCATTGATTCCTGGTCATTAGACGCCGGTTGGCATTTGGAGCGCGTTGACAATTCCGACAGTGTTCAGATTTGGAAAGACGATTTCGCCCTTCCCTTGGCGAGCTTGAAGTTGTATGTGAAAGACGCCGTTGTCTCGATCCCACTTCGCGCCAGCGAAAAGGAGAGCCGTACCTTCCTTTTTGTTGACAACCAGCATCAACTGAAATCCGTTCAAATCAAGGGGAGTTTCAATGCCTGGAATCCCAACAATTTGTCGCTTCAATACGAAAAGGGCGCCTGGCATGGCGAGGCTCTGTTGGCTCCGGGTACTCACCAATATATATATGTGATCAATGGGGGCCAGGAATTGCGTGATCAGCAGAATGACGATTCCCTTTCAAACGGCATGTGCGGGTTTAATTCCGTGATCAAAGTAGAAGCGAGCGATTTGCAACTGCGCACGGCTTGGCACAAGGGAGCCACGGTTCATTTGGCCTATCAAGGTTGTTCGGCCCCCCAAAGGGTTGTGGCCTTGCTCAACAACCGAGAACTGGAATGGACAAGCGGCCAATTTGACCACCAAATCAGCATTTCCATTCCCCAAGAGACCTTGGGTCATAGCTATCTCCGGGTTTGGATCTGTGACAGCCAGTCAGTGTCGAACGATGTCATGATTCCCTTGGTAGACGGGCAAGTCATAGAAAACGCTTCTGATCGCAGCAACCACCGCGACCCCCGCCGACAGATTTTGTATAACCCCATGATCGATCGCTTTGTCGATGGAAACAAGGCCAATAATAGGCCTTTGAACCGTGAGGATGTCAATCCCAAGGTTGATTATTTTGGTGGAGACATTGCGGGTTTGACGGTCAAAATCAAAGAGGGTTATTTTCACCGCTTGGGCATAAATACCCTATGGATTTCACCCATTGTGCGCAACCCCGAAACTCCTTGGGGGCAGTGGCCCAAAAACCCCAAAACGAAGTTCAGCGGCTACCACGGGTACTGGCCGATTTCGTTGAAAGAGACTGACCCTCGCCTGTGCACTCCGCAAGAACTTCGCACCTTTTTGGATGTGGCCCATGCGAACGGGTTGAGTGTGGTCTTGGACTATGTTGGTCACCACGTTCATGTGGAGCACAGCTTGTACAAAGATCACCCCGATTGGTTCACTTCCTTGTATTTGCCCGATGGTAGCAAGAATACCGAGCGCTGGGATGATCAACGTTTGACCACTTGGTTTGACGACCACATGCCCAGTTTCAATTTCTTCAATTCACAAGTGGTTGATCAAATGAGCGATACCGCCTTGTGGTGGATGCTCGAATACGACTTTGATGGCCTGCGCCACGATGCGGCCAAGCACGTGCCCACTCCCTTCTGGCGTGCCCTTACGCACAAGATCAACAGCCAAGTTGTCGGGCCTAGCAAAGGCGATCGATTGCCTGAGAAAACGGTGTACCAGATTGGGGAGACCTATGGCAGCCCAGAGTTGATCGGTTCTTATTTGGGAACGGGATTGTTCCAGGCCCAGTTCGATTTTAACCTCTACGATGCCGCTGTGGCTGCGTTCAAGTCAGGTCTCGGCGGATGCACGCAGCTCGCGGCTGTAGCCAACGATTCCCGTCGTTACTATGGCTCCCATCATAGCATGGGCAACATCACCGGTAACCAAGACCGTCCCCGTTTCATCTCCCTAGCCGATGGCTCTTTGGCCGATGGCGAGGACATGAAACAAGCAGGTTGGGACCGCGATATTCAGGTGCAGGGCCCTCAGGGGTATCAGCGATTGTTGAATTTGACTGCCTTCATGATGGCGGTTCCCGGAGTGCCTGTCATTTACTATGGAGATGAAATCGGCATGCCCGGGGCCAACGACCCGGACAACCGAAGAATGATGCGCTTCAGCAGCGGTTTGCAAGGTTCCAAGACGGCTTTGACGCCTGCCGAAAAGCAGCACAAAGACCGGGTGTCTAAGGCGACTCATTTGCGCCAATCGCACATGGCCTTGTTGTACGGCGATACCCGCATCGTGGCCCAAGACGACCAGCATTTGGTGGTGGAGCGCCGGTACTTTGATCAAGTGGTTTGGATCCTGTTCAACCAAAGCAGCGAACCCTGGAGCTACTCCCCAACCGGTGAAGTACCCGCCCAAATTCGCATGCTGTGGTCGCAGGGTAAAGTGGGTTGGACCCACGGCCAATGCAACCTAACAGTGAATCCAGGCTCTGCTGAATTTTTCTATACCCAGCCTTAATAGCCTCCCAGTTCGGGCGTCAATTTTTGCTGGAATTGCTGAACCTCGTTCACCCATTTTTTCCATTCACCTTCAAAAAAGGCGTTGCTGCGCTTGGCGACAGAATCCAAGTGACGTTCTAGGTTGGACAAGGCGAATTCGGCATTTTCCATTCCATCACCAAGGCCTAACGACATGGCCGATTCATAGCGATCCATGAGTCGGAGGGTCGCCTCTTCGTAAGGGCGATAATCGGCTGGTAGCATGAACAAGCCCTTCAAGGTTGCTAAGCTGTCGGCGATGGGTTTGTAGGCTTTTTTCAGGTGATCTTGAGCCGAGTCTTGAGCATAGGGCTGATTCAGCCATGTTTGGCTCAGCTTCTCGGCTTCTTTGAGGCCTTCGAAGAGTTTGTATCCGCGGTCGGCACTTTGGGCAAAACGCTGGTAATTGGTTTCCAATCGCTGGCGGGCAGCCGGGTCGTAATGCGTCAAGGGACTTGGCAACACTTTCAGTGATACGGTAGAAGAATCATTTCCCACTTTGATGACCATTTTGTAGTTGCCGGGGGCCAAGGGCAAACCCGGAGGAAGGGTCTCGCCTTCTTTGTGCGTGCTGTGGCTCGGCAACAAAACGCCATCTTGAATCAATCGGTAGGGAATGCGGTACAGACCGCTGGAGTCAAACTTCATTTCGTGGCGGCGAACGCGTTCGCCTTGGTCGTTGTAAATCAAGCCAGTGGCTTCGATTTTTTTGCCCTTTTCGCCATTCACCCACAGGGTAATTAGGCTACCTCCGGGGCGGTTTTGGCCGGCGAATTCGCCGTCGGCACCAAAGCGAACTCCTGAGGGTTGGGCAAATTCAACCAAATAGCCGGTTGTGGCATTGTAGATATGAACCGAACCTTGTTGGGCTTGGTTGCCGGCTGAGGCTTGCAAGGCACTAAGGTCATCGACCACAAAGATGCTTCGGCCGAAAGTTCCAACGACCAAGTCGTTTTCACGGGCCTGCCATTTTAGGTCTTGAACCGGGCAAGCGGGGAACTGTTTCCAGCGGGTCCAAGTGGTTCCCGCATTTTGGCTCACCCACAAACCGCGGTCGGTGCCTAAGAATACCAAATTGGCGTTCTTCTGATCGGGAAGCACGCTCAAACAGTGACCTTTGACTTGATCGGGGGTTGCCAAACGAATCCAAGTTTTGCCGTAATCGCTGGTCTTGAAAAGGTAAGGAGCAAAGTCATTTTGGCGATAGTTGTTGGCGATGACCCAGCATTCGCCTGCATTCTTCGCACTTACGTACAGGTAAGGGATCCAGGCATTCTTGGGAAGGCCTTTGATGTTCTTGGCCACGTTGGTCCAAGTCGCTCCGTGGTCTCGACTCAGTTGAACATTGCCGTCATCGGTTCCCACCCACAAGACCTTCTCATCGGCCGCTGAATTGCCGATGGCAATGATGCTGCAGTAGTTTTCGGCATTGGTGGCGTCGATGGTCAAGCCTCCGCTTTCGGCTTGGTGCAATTTGCTGGTGTCGTTGGTGGTCAAATCGGGTGAAATGATGCGCCAACTGCGGCCCTCGTCTTCGCTGTAATGCAAATATTGGCTGCCAAAATACAAGGCATCGGGTTTGGATGGATGCAGGGCAATGGCGGCATTCCAGTTGTAGCGAAGTGGCCATCCGCCGGGATGCTCAGGCTTGATCTTCACCGACTCCTGCGTTTCCAAATCGTATCGATACACGTTGCCACCTTGGTACATGGCATAGCCCTTCATGGAATTGCCCGGATGAGGCTGCACATCAAAACCGTCGCCAAAAAGCAGCTCTTGCCAGCTGTGCGAGCGAATGGGGCCGCGCACCCACTGATAGGCCGGACCGCGCCAAGAACCGTTGTCCTGCAAACCTCCGTAAATGTGATAAGGAAGGTCGTTATCGATGGCTACGTGGTAGAATTGACCCACGGGAATGTTCTCGGCATATCGCCAGGTTTGGCCCCCGTCGTAGGAGATGTTCAAACCGCCATCGTTGCCGTTGATCAAGTGCTTGGGATCAGCAGGGTTGATGTAAAAGGCGTGGTGATCGGGGTGAATCTCTCCCCAATCGGCCAGGATGTCCCAGTGTTTGCCACCGTCTTCGCTTACCGATACCTGGCTCCAAATGCTGTACACGCGGTTTTCGTTTTTGGGGTCGCAATAGATTTCGTGGTAGTAAAAAGGGCGGTTGCCAGCGTTGGCCTCGGTGCTCACCAATGACCAGTGGTAACCTCCATCATTGGAGCGGTAAACACCGGTTTCTCCAGCCTCAATCAAGGCGTAAACGCGGTTGGGTTCAGAAGCCGAAATGGCGATACCGATGCGGCCCAAATCGCCTTTGGGCATTCCGTTTTGTTCGCTGTTCAAGCGGGTCCAAGTAGCTCCGCCGTCTACACTCATGTGCAATCCCGACCCCGGGCCTCCCGAACGGAAGGTGTATGGTTTGCGCTCAAAGTCCCAAAGAGCGGCCAATAGCTTATTGGGGTTGCTCGGGTCTTGAACCAGTTCGGCACAGCCGGTGGTGGCATTGGCCGAAAGAACCAATTTCCAAGTGGCTCCTCCATCGGTACTTCGGTACACGCCGCGCTCGGCGTTGGGTCCCCAAACCGAACCCATGGCCGCCACGTGAATGATGCGGGGGTCTTGGGGATTGATGACAATGCGATGCAGGGTTTTGGTGTTTTCCAAGCCCATGAGCGTCCAAGTTCGGCCACCGTCTAAGCTGCGGTACAAGCCGGCACCTGAATTGTGCGAGTTGCGGGGATTCCCTTCACCTGTTCCGACCCAGACTTCGTCGTTGTTCAAAGGGTTGACAGCGACCGACCCAATGCTCTGAACCGATTGCTCATCAAAAATGGGCTTCCAGGCAATGCCGCCGTTGTCGCTTTTCCAAACTCCACCGCTGGCGGTGCCGGCGTAAATGGTTTGGGGTTGGTGACTGGGCACTGCGATGGCGGTTACACGACCACTCATGGCCGAAGGTCCAACGCTGCGAACAGGGTACTGATCCAAAATTTGCTCAAAGCTTTGGGCTTGGACGGCGGCTAGCACGAACAAGCTTAAACAAAAGGTCACAAGGCGATTGCGATTCATAGACCCCAAAAATAAGGACTTGGTCGAACTTTTGACCTCTCAGCCTGTTAACCCTCTGTACTTTTGCACCCTCATGTTTAAAAGCCGCCTAATAGGAATGTCGTTTTTCATGGTCTTTTTTCTGGCCATTGATTTGTATGCTTGGTTCGGATTGAAGGTTGTCACCCAGAATTGGAGCGAGCGCTCGCGCTTGATCTTGAAGTGGGTTTACTGGGGCTATACGGCGGCCATGATGATCTTCTGGACCTTGCAGCGCTTCGATGCCATCACCATCAGCCCGCAGGTATTGCGCTATGTCGCGGTATTCTTCTTTTTGGTTACCATCGCCAAACTCATTTGGGCTTTGTTCTTGATGACCGATGATTTGCTGCGCCTGTTCCGCTGGATATACGCTTACTTTTTCACCGATAACACCGAAGTGCCCAACAATCCTGCGGGCATGACCCGATTGAAATTCCTGAACTACTTGGGATTGGGCATTGGAGCCGCCTTTGTAGGAACGGCCATTTGGGGCGTCGTCAAGGGTGCTCACAATTACCAAATCAAACGCCGTAAACTGAGCATCAAGGGTCTGCCAAAAGCTTTCGAAGGGTTGAAAATTATTCAGATTTCCGACATCCATTCCGGCTCTTTCTGGAGCCGTGAAGCGGTGGCTCGAGGTATTGACATGATCAAAGCCGAAAATGCCGATATGGTCTTCTTTACGGGTGACTTGGTCAACGATCGAAGCGATGAAGTTTTGCCGTGGATGGACCTATTTGGGCAAATCAAAGCCCCCATGGGTGTATACTCCATCTTGGGCAACCACGATTACGGGGACTACGTTCCTTGGCCTTCTCCCCAAGCCAAGAAAAAGAACTTGGAAGATCTGATCTCTTACCACAAACAAATGGGTTGGGACATCTTGCTCGACGAGCACCGTGTGGTGGAAAAAGACGGAGAGAAATTGGGGATCATTGGGGTTCAAAACTGGAGCGCCAAAGGGCGCTTCCCCAAATACGGGGATTTGGATAAGGCCAGCCAAGGCCTAGATACTTCTGTTCAGTTATTGCTGAGCCACGACCCCAGTCATTGGCGCGAACAGGTCTTGGGCAAAACCCAAATTGCCGCGACTTTCTCCGGCCATACCCATGGCATGCAGTTCGGTGTTGATACCAAGTTTTACCGCTGGAGCCCTGTAAAAATGGTTTACAAAGAGTGGTTGGATCTTTACACCGAGAAAGATCAGCACTTGTACGTCAACCGTGGATTCGGCTATCTGGGCTACCCAGGCCGCATGGGAATCTTCCCTGAAATTTCCGTTCACACCCTGACCGGCGCATAAAAAAAGGCCGCCTGACGGCGGCCCTTTCCAACCAATTAACGTTATGCTCAGTCGACAAGCTTGCTGGCCTGAGCAATGAAGCGCTCCAAGTCTTCCCCTTGCAACTGGCCTTTCTTCAAAAGAGCCAAGTCAATGCAATAGCGAAGCGATTCAGAGCGGTTATCTCCTTCTTTGGCCAAGATTTTGGCGGCCATAGGGTTGTTGGGGTTGATCACTAGATTCTGCTTCTTCAATCCCAAATCACCAAAGGGCATGCTCTGTCCGAATTTGGCGTAATCATCCATGCGGCGTTCCCATTCAGAGCGGCTCACGGAAATGAAATCGCTGTGCGTGGAAAGGTTGCTCACTTTGATGGTGAAGGCTGCTTCGTTAACCAGGCTCTTGATGCTGTTTTCCAAACCTTCGACTTCTTCTTTGCTCAAGACAGAATCGAGAGTCGTTTCCTTTTCGATCAACTCGTCGATGTTGCCACCGTCTACGTTGCGGAACTTGGTCTTTTCGAACTTCTGCTCGCACCATGAGGCGAATTGGGTGTCCAAGGGGCCGTCCATGATCATCACATCGTAGCCCATTTCTTTGGCGCTTTTGATGCTCAGGTGCTGAGCCTTGGGGTCGCTGCAATACAACACAACGGTATCGCCGTCTTTGTCTTTTTGGTTGACGGCGGCGCGATCCAGATATTCTTGAATGGTGTAGAGATTGCCATTGGTGTCTTTCAACATGGCGATGTCTTTGGTGCGCTCGGCAAACTTCTCGTCAGCCAAAGAACCGTATTTGACAAAGAGGTCAACATATTCCCACTTGCTCTCGTAGTCTTTGCGATCGTTTTTGAACATCTCGGTCAATTTGTCGCTGACCTTTTTGGAGATGTGAGAGGTGATTTTCTTTACGTTGCTGTCGCTTTGCAAGGAAGAACGGCTCACGTTCAATGGAATATCGGGCGAGTCAATTACACCCTGCAACAAAACCAGGTACTCAGGCAATACATCTTTGACGTCTTCGGTCACGAAAACCTGGTTGCAATACAGTTGAACGCGGTTTTGGCGGTTGTCCAGAGCCTGATTGACCTTGGGAAAATACAAGACACCGGTCAAGTTGAAGGGGTAGTCGGTATTGATGTGAATGTGGAAGAGAGGGGCCTCCTGCATGGGGTACAACTCTTCGAAGAACTTCTTGTAGTCTTCGCCTTCCAACTCCGAGGGTTTTTTGACCCAAATGGGGTTGGGGTTGTTCAATACCTTGTCTTCAAACTCGATTTCAACGGGCAAGAATTTGCAGTATTTCTCGAGCAATTGGCGCACTTTCCAGGAGCTGCCGTACGATTCTACAGACTCTTCATTCAGGTGCAAAATGACATCGGTACCGCGCTTTTTGCGCTTTCCATCGCCAATTTCGTAACTGGTGCTACCGTCGCACTCCCAGTGAACGGCCTTGGAACCTTTTTGGTAACTCTTGGTCTCGATGGTCACCTTGTCGGCCACCATAAAGGCTGAATAAAAGCCCAGACCAAAATGACCAATCATCTGAGCGGGATCTTTGTCTTTCCATTTTTCGACAAAGTCACGAGCGCCAGAAAAGGCCAACTGGGTGATGTATTTCTCCACCTCTTCTTCGGTCATACCGATGCCCGAGTCGGAAATGGTGATGGTTTTTTTCTTTTCGTCAACTTTGACGATCACCTTGGCCGAAGCGGGGTCGTCGTCAAACTCCCCTACACGGGAAAGGGTACTCAATTTCTTGGTGGCGTCGACAGCATTGCTGACCAGCTCGCGCAGAAAAATCTCCTGATCGGTGTACAGGAATTTCTTGATAATGGGAAAAATGTTCTCCGATTGAACCGAAATCTGTCCTTGTCTCATGCCCTTTTTGTTTCAAATCGCGTACCATGGGAGCCGAACTGACATTTTTGCAGGTTTTGCGCTACTGGGTGCTTGAAGTACCTTCGAAGCATGGTGGGATTTCGCCAACAACAACCTTTACGGTTGACTCCCAGTCAGGCCAAGCCCAAGATTGAAAAGTACTGCGCCTACCAGGAACGCAGCCACAAACAAGTTTTGGAGAAGTTGCGCTCTTTGGGTCTCGATGCCCAGGAGGCTGGAGAATTATTGGTGGAATTGATGCAGGCTGGTTTTGTCAGCGAGGAGCGTTTCGCCTCCAGTTTTGTCAGAGGCAAATTCAAACTCAAAGGTTGGGGCCGAAAGAAAATTGAATTGTCGTTGAAACGAGAAGGCTTGAGCCCCCGACAAATTCAAACAGCGATGGCTGAGATCGAGGAACCTCAATACGAGCAAACCCTGGTCAAATTGGCAGAGAAAAAGCTCTCGACCTTAAAAGGAACGGAATTCGAGCGCCGAATGAAGGTCAAAAGGTACCTATTAGGCAGAGGTTATGAGTCGGAGGCCATTGATCAGGCCCTGGACCAAGTGTCTTTTTAGACCCCTTGCCTTAGATTCCGAAATCAGAGCGCTTCATGTTCAGCCATTCCAAGGCTGAATCACCGAGCATCATGGCTTTTTCTTGCTCGTTGAAATCGCTGCTGAGAATCAACTGGCCCGGATCCAATTCACCCAAGGGGAAGGGATAGTCTGTGCCCAAAGAAATGCGATTCGTACCGACCAATTCTGCGGCAAAACGCAGCATTTTAGGATCGTGAACCAAGCTGTCTAGCCAGAATTGACCCAAGTATTTGGCGGGGTCTTCGGTATTGTCGACGGCCACCAAGTCAGGACGTACTTCCCAGCCGTGGCGAATGCGGCCAAAGGTAGCAGGAAAAGCGCCTCCGCCGTGAGCATAAGAAACGCGCAAACGGGGCAGGCGTTCAAATATGCCGGCAAAAATCATGGAGCAGATGGCCAGTGAAGTCTCCATGGGCATGCCAACCAACCAAGGAAGCCAGTACTTGCCCATTTTGTTTTTGGCCGAATGCCACCAGGGGTGAACAAACAGGGCCATGTCTAGGTCCTGCATGGCTTCAAAAATGGGGAATAGGCTCTCGTGATCCAGGTTCATCTGGTTGATGTGCGAGCCGATTTGAATGCCTTTCAAACCCAATTCTTTGCAGCGTTTCAACTCCTGTATGGCCAAGTCGGTGTGCTGCATGGGCAGGGTGCCCAAACCGACAAATCGGTGGGGATAGCGCTTGCAAACGTCAGCAATGTGGTCGTTCAAGAACTTGGAAATTTCCAAGGTGTCTTTGGGCTCGGCCCAATAACTGAACATGACCGGAACGGTACTCAACACCTGAACGTTTACCTGAAAATCGTCGCATTCCCTCATGCGTGCCTCAGGGCTCCAACAGTTGTCTTGGACCTCGCGAAAGAATACGTTGTCCATGTACATGCGGGCACAGCAGGGCTGGTGATGTTCTAAGGTAATGAATTCGCCATAGCCGAATTTTTCCTTCCACCCGGGAATGTTCTCGGGCAAAATGTGGGTGTGTACGTCTACCGTAAAAAAGGGATTGTCCAGGCGTTCGGCCGCATTCATGCGAGCAAAAATAGGCCTTAGGCCTTAGCCTTCCGCGCTTTCATTGATACGGGTACTCAGCAAAGCCGCCAGAAGCAGCAGGCATCCGCCGACCATGACTCCGTACACGTGCTGGTTGCCCAACCAATTTTGCATCACGGGCCCGAAGCTGAGCGAGGCAATGATTTCGGGCAGCACAATGAAGAAGTTGAAGATGCCCATGTAGATGCCCACCTTTTCTTTGGGCAGGCAGCCGGAGAGCATGCTGTAGGGCATGGACAGAATTGAGGCCCAGGCGATTCCTACACAGGCCATGACGCCGTACAGGCCCAAGGCTGAGTCGCGGTCAATCGCAGACACGGATATGAGGCCCAAGCCGCCTATGGTCAAGGCCAAGGCATGGGTGTATTTGTTGCTCAATCTCGCCGCCAACACGGGCAATAGCATGGCAAACAAAAAGGTCACAATGTTTTGCAAACTGTAGGTCAAGCCGGCAAATTCGGTGCCTCGGGTATACAAAGAACGCAAGACCTCATCGCCCTCGGGATCACCCCCGTAGACAAATCGACCGACGGTGGGCGTGTAGTAAAACCACATCAAAAACAGACCAGGCCAGGTCAGGAATTGCACCAAAGCCAGTTGACGCATGCGCTTGGGCATGTGGGTGATGGCATCGATGATTTCGCTCACTGCACCCTTGAGACCCAGCTTCATTTCGCTGCGCATTTGGTTCAGCTCTTCCTCGCTAGGAGGGTATTCATCAGTGCTGAAAACGGTATACAAGACGAAGACCAAGAAGGCCGCCGCGCCGATGTAGAAACTGATTTTGACGTTGTAGGGAATTTGACCCGCTTCAGCCGTATTGCTGACGGCAAACCAATGGCTGAGTATCCAAGGCAGAGCTGAAGCTACGATCGAGCCCAAACCGATGAACAAGCTCTGCATGGAGAAGCCCAAGGTGCGTTGGTTCTCGGGCAACTTATCGGCCACAAAGGCGCGGAAGGGTTCCATGCTGATGTTGATGGAGGAATCCAATATCCAAAGCAAACCGGCGGCCATCCACAAGGTGGAAGAGTTGGGCATGGCAATCAAGGCCAGCGAACTTAAAATGGCCCCAACCAAAAAGAAGGGGCGTCGGCGGCCCAAAAGTGGGCGCCAGGTGCGATCGCTGAGATAGCCAATAATGGGTTGCACGATCAAGCCCGTCAGGGGAGCGGCCAACCAAAGCATGGGGATGTTTTCGGGTTTGGCACCCAAATACTCGTAAATGGAGCTCATGTTGGCCATTTGCAAGGCCCATCCAAACTGGATGCCCATGAAGCCCACGCTCATGTTGATGATTTGCGTGAGGCTGAGTTGCGGTTTGCTGCTCCTCATGATTTATTTGCTTTTCTCCGTGAAGATTTGGTAGCCATAAGCAGGCAGACTCCAGCTTTCAGTGGCTTTGTCGTATTGTGCATTACCCAAGAAATTCACTGATTTTTCGCCGGGCAACCAACCCAAGGATTCAAAACTTTCGGCTTTATTTCCCAGGTTCACCAAGGTAATCACTTTCTCATCAGAATTCTCTCGAACATAAGCGAATAGCGATGATTCGGCATCCTCACCTAACCAGCGAAAAGAACCTCCTTGGTTGCCATTGGCCAAGACCGAAGATTGGTGTTTCAACCCGTTGAGCTTGCGGTACCAAGCGTATTGGCTGGTATCGCCCCAGCAGTCGATGGCATCCTTTTCAAAGAAGGCCAAGCGCTTGTTGAGCCCGGCCTCTTGACCGTTGTAGATCAAAGGGAAGGATTGAGGCATGGTGTAGCAAAGCACTGAATAGGGGCGCCAGTTTTCTCCGTATTTCTCAGCGATAGTACCGTTCCAGGAGTTTTCGTCGTGGTTGGTCAGGAAATACATGCGGTATACGCGGTCAGACAGGCTTCGGTCTTCCACGTACTTGCGCAAATCGCTGGCCGTCTTTTTGCCTTGGGCGATCTCATGGGTAGTGCCGTGAAAGGACCAGCCGTAATTGGCGTGGAAGGCTGTGTCAAAGTAGGCGTTGAAATTGGGGTTGATGTCGGTTTGGGCTTCCATTTCCGCCAGCATGAAGACATTTTTAATCTTGTGTAAACGAAGGGCGGCTTGGTTCCAAAAATCAACGGGAACCATGAAGGCGACGTCGCAACGGTATCCGTCAACGTCGCATTCTTTCACCCAGTATTCCAAGGCTTGAATCATGGCTTCGCGCATGTCGGGGTTTTGGTAATTCAACTTGGCCACATCGGTCCAATCCCAAGGAGAGATTTTGTTTCCAGAGCTATCGTGTTCGTACCAATCGTCGTGAGCGTCGATCCAAACATTGTCCCAGGCGGTGTGGTTGGCCACCCAGTCCAAGATGACCTTCATGCCGCGCTTGTGCGCTTGTTGAACCAGGCGTTTGAAATCTTCGACGTTTCCAAATTCGGGATTGACGGCGGTGTAATCTTGAATGGAATAGTAACTGCCTAAGCCGCCTTTGCGGTTTTTGACCCCGATCGGGTGAATGGGCATGAACCACAAAATGTCAACCCCTAACGATTGAATGCGGTCCAAGTCTTTTTCGACCTTCAAGAAGGTGCCTTCTTCGGAGTATTGGCGGGTATTGATTTCGTAAATCACCGCGTTTTTTGACCATTCTGGAGCGGCCATGCTCAGTTCAGGTTCAGCTCGGGTTTCGGGAGTTTTGCAGGCAAAAGTGGCCAAGCTCAAGAGCCCGGCAGCTAAAAGGGAGAATCGGGTAAAGATTTTCATTGTGTCAATTGTACACTAAGTAGAAGAGTCGCAAGATAGCCCATTTTTTTTTCGATGCAATGCAAGACCTTTGTGCTATGAACGCTGAGCAATTGCGCACCCTTGTAGAAGAGAAATTGACCTCAATTGGGGTCCAGGCAGAAGATGCCCGAACCGGTGACGATGGCCAGTGGATGCTGCTGCGCAACGAGACACCTATTTACATAGATGCCTGGGAAGACCGCGAGTCGACCCCATGGAACTACTTTGTTTTTCAGCAGGATCCCAGTGTGTTTCAAGTCACGGTTCCCTTTTGCTATGGGCCCACCTTGAAGCGATCAGAATTCTTGGAAGAGCTGTTGGTCGTCAATTTGAACCTTTTGAATGCCAAATTTTCTTTCAATTCTAACGACAACGTGGTCGTGTTATCGGCGCGAATTTCGGGCTCTAGTCTTGGCTCATTGGATTTGGCCG
>JALRLA010000267.1 GCA_023254645.1 Bacteroidia bacterium | reverse complement strand
TCTTAGTGCCCTTTTCTTCACTTTCCTGCTTTGGGCTGGCAGTTGCAAAAAAGAAACTGCCCATGACCCGGTAAGCGGCGACACCTTTCGCTTGTTCAACTACTCGATGAAAGGATTGGAAACCCGAACGGACTTCGTATTCTCACACGAAGCAGGCTTCTTGGAAAACCGTGCCCTAGACGAATGTTCGGGTTTGGTGGCTTGTACCTACAACGATTATTGGGTCTGGGCGGCCAATGATGGCGGAGACATCAACCGCCTCTTTCTGGTCGATGTTCGAAATGCGGGCGATGCGGGCTTCGCGCGCATTCCTTCAGCAGGCAATCGAGATGCCGAAGACTTAGCCTTGGATTGGACTCCCGTAAATGGAAAGCGCCATTTGTATTGGGGCGATATTGGAGACAACAATGCCGTCTATCCGGGTTTGATTGTCTACCGATTCCCAGAACCCCAATTTGATACAACTTCCCTACCTCTAGATACCAGTTCCCAGCCCTGTGAACGATTGGCTTTTGTCTACGAAGACGGGGCCCGTGATGCCGAATCCCTGATCATTGATCCCCTCACCCACGACCTTTACATCGTCACCAAGCGAGAGAGCAAAGCCCGTTTGTATTTGGCTAACTTTCCCTTTGACGCTCAGAGAACTGATACCCTCAAAGCCCTTGGTGAGTTTCCCATCAGTGGCTTTGTAGGTGCCGATATTTCTCGTGACGGGCGATTGGTTGCTGTAAAAACCTACGGAGCCCTCTATTGCTGGGATCGATCACCTGATGAGCGCCTGGAAGATGCTTTCATGCGTGCTCCAAAGCAATTGCCTTACAAAGGCGAGGTACAAGGGGAAAGTTTTGCATGGCTCTATGAAGCAGGTGATGAATCCCCCATTGGCTATGCTACGGTCAGCGAAGGTGCCGGAGCTCCTTTGCGCATTTACAAACGCTAATTCAGGTTACTTAACCGCGCAGCTATACGGGCCAGCACCATCCCCCAACTCGCCGATCACAACCATGCCCCAATCTTGTTCCAAACGCTTGGCGGTTTCGGGGTCGGCGGCCGTGAGCAATCCCCCATTCGTCTGCGGATCCACCATCCAGGCAAAGGCCTCTTGGTTTTGCATATCAACCTTGTGCTGGTAAGCATTCCAGTTGCGCATGGCGTTATCGGGTAGCACAAAGGAAGCGGCCAAGGACTCAGCTTCGGCGATTCGAGGAAGGGCGGAAGCCTTGATTTCAGCCGACAAGCCAGCGGCTTCCAACACCTCCATCAAATGGCCTAAGAGCCCGAATCCTGTCACATCGGTCAAGGCATGTACGCCCGTTTCTGCGCCTAGGCGAAGCCCCAAATCGTTGACTCGAGTCAAGGCCGCAAACAAGGCCTGGTCTTGTTCTGGGGTTGATTGGCCGCGCTTATGAGCCGCGCTGAGCATGCCAATGCCCAGGGGTTTGCTGAGCAGGAGTAGGTCGCCGGCGCGCGCGCCGGCGTTCGTTTTCAAGTTCGTTTTGGAACAGCGACCGGTCACCGACAAACCGTACAAGGGTTCTTTGCCGTCAATGCTGTGACCACCGGCCAAGGCTACCCCTTGCTGGGCGCAAATGTCCTGTCCACCCTGTAAAACCAGTTTCCCCATTTCTAAAGGCAAGGCATCCAAGGGCCATGAAAAGAGGGCATTGGCCATGATGGGCTGGCCTCCCATGGCGTAAATGTCACTCAACGCATTGGCCGCCGCGGCTTGTCCAAACACATAAGCATCGTTCACCAAGGGGGTGAAGAAGTCGACGGTTTGCAACAAGTACTCAGACCCCAAGTCGTACACCGAGCAATCGTCTGATGCGTCATTGCCCACCACCAAATGCTCGAACCCTGCTGCAGAGAGGCGGCAATCTCCGAGCATTTCGCTCAAAACGGCGGGGTGTATTTTGCATCCGCAGCCGCTGCCTTTCGAAAACGACATCAAGGGTTGGGTCTCCATTCT
>JALRLA010000236.1 GCA_023254645.1 Bacteroidia bacterium | reverse complement strand
AGACAAATCCATGATGGCAACAGCTTTGCAGAATTTGATTAGCAACTCCATAAAATATAGCGAGGAAAATTGCGTTAGTATCAATATTAAGACCCAAGTAGGCAACGAACGATGCACAATTTGGGTCAAAGACAACGGAATTGGAATAGAGGGATCCGAAAAAAAGATGGTGGTGAAAAAGTTCTATCGAGTTGGCGACGAGCATACCCGCGCTAGACAAGGCACAGGATTAGGGCTGTATTTGGTAAACCAAATAGCCAAAATGCACAATGCTCAATTGATTATCGAGGACAATAACCCTTCAGGAACTTCTATAGGAATAGCATTTAAGCATCAAGATTTTCGAATGGAATGAAAAACTACCGAGTTTTAGTAGTGGAGGATGAACAGGATTTGGCTGAGTTGTTGAAGTTGAACCTGGAGATTGAAGGATACAAGGTAGCTTTGGCACCACACGGTGCAATTGCCATTCAAAAACTAAAATCAGAAAGTTTCGATTTGGTGATCATGGACATCATGATGCCCAAGATGGATGGTTTTACGGCCATTCAACATGTAAGGCTTACCAACAATGATATTCCCATTATGATTTTGTCGGCTTCCAACCAAAGCCAAGATCGAATCAAGGGATTGAAGTCTGGAGCAGATGATTACTTAGCCAAACCCTTTGAATTGGAGGAATTATTGCTCCGCGTTGACAAATTGATACGCCGCACCCAAAAAGACACCACTCGCCTAACCTTGACAGAATATAGCTTTGGTTCCAACAAAGTGGATTTCTCTTCTTACGCGGCTATTGGGGTACAAGGTGAGTTCAAATTGACCAAAAAGGAATCGCAACTGTTAAAACTGTTGATTGAAAAGAAGAACGAAGTGGTCACCCGTGAAGAGATTCTCAAAACGGTTTGGGGATACACGGTCTTCCCATCCACACGTACCATCGACAATTTTATTCTGGCTTTCCGCAAGTACTTCGAAGAGGACCCCAAAAACCCTACTTACTTCCTCAGCCTTCGTGGCGTGGGATACAAATTCTCGATCAACGAGTAAGGTTGTCGAAGCTGGCTACTTTTATGTAGTTCTTGTATTCGCCAATTCTCCATCCGAACCAGGATTCAATTGCGTACAACAAGCGAGCCTTTGCACCCATGTTCTTTTTCGATAAATCGGGCTGGAATTTCCAGTTCATCGCTAATATTCGCTCATTCATGCAAGCGGGATGAGTTCCTGCATAGAGTTTGATGGAGTCGATTTGGTTGTAATCGAATTGAGCCGATTGCCCTACCCGTTTGTTCACCGCATCGTCCGAATGCCACAAACGATGAAATTGACGCTGTTTGACTTGCTGTTGCTCCGGATGTTTGACCCAGCCATAGTGATAAACATAAGCTGGAATCTGGGCTACCCTCAACTTGTGAGATGATCCTTGGCGAAATCCTTGCGCGTCCCTCCATGAGAATATTTCAGGCTTGTTCTTAATGATACGAATCTCTTTTCGGTACCACCTACGACTATCTCCGATGTAGGCATAAGAGCCATAAAAATGCTTGTAATTCAGCAACAAAGCATCTACGCGTTCATCGTTATGGTATTGAGCCATGGCGGCCTTTATAACGGGGTAATCCTCTTCATGCAGACATTCGTCAGCCTGTATGTAAATCAACCAATCGGCGTCTGACGATACCAAGGCCTTGGCTTTGTCTGTTTCGACGGCCAACACTCTTCCACCTTCCCTCAAAGAATCATCCCATAGTGTATCGACCAGATGTAGAGGCAAATGCGTGAGTCCTTCCAAATAGGATCGAGTGGAATCTTCTGAATGGCCAACCGCTATGGAAATTCGGCTGCACAAGGGAGCAATCGATTCCAAGGCTTCTTTGATTGGGTAATCGGCCTTGATGACGTTTCGAGCAATGGCAAATCCTTCGACCTTCATGAAGACAGTTTCAATATGCGAGGATCGACCTGGCAATTGTATTTCACCTCCATTTCATCCAGGGTAGCCAATAGTTCATCGCAAATTCGCAATCCGCCGGCAGAGACCATAGAAACCTCGTAATTTTCAACCGGATCGTAGAACTTCACCCAGAGGTTGCAGGGGCCTGGATAGGCCTGGAGAACGTCTTTCAGTACTTGATACCGCCCGTTGATCAGATCTTGAGGCAACATTTCAACGTGCATGTTTTTGATTAGCCGATCCGCATCCAAATCAGAAGCCAATTGAATGGAGAGTATGTTGGTGCGCATCTCCCCTTTGTTCTCGTTGTATTCCAGCGTTCCTCCGAGTATCAGAATGTAGTCTTTGGCCATCAAGGCCTTGTTTTTGATGTAGTTATCCCTGAACAAAGCCAATTCATGAGAACCGCTATAATCCATCAAATTAAAACGACCATAGGGAGTGCCTTTTTGTGAGATGAATTCTTTGGCAAAGGTGACAATACCCATGCACACAAACGATTGATTGTCTTTTCCTTTTTGAGCTTCAACTAAACTCTTTATCGAATGAGTAACCAAGGTATTGTAGACGAATTTAAAGTCGTCCAAGGGGTGCCTGGACAAGAAAATCCCGATCACTTCTTCTTCCAATTTGAGTTCTTCCAACAAGGAAAACTCTGGCATGCTGGGAAGCTTGGGTTCAGACTCTTGAAGGGAATCGTCAAAAGCCGAACCAAACAAGGAGGTTTGGCCGCTCAATTTATCAGCTTGAATTTTCTGGCCGTAGCGAATGGCCAGTTCTATACCCAATCGACCATCGCTGTCATTTTGTATATACTGAGCGCGGTGGTAGCGTTTGTCAAAATCAAAGACACCGGCTTTGGTCATGGATTCCAAGTTCTTCTTGTTCACGCTGCGCAGATTAACCCGTGAAGCCAAATCAAAAATGGAGGCGTATTCCCCGTTCTTGTCGCGCTCTTGAAGAATCTCTTCTACGGCTCCTTCCCCAACCCCTTTAACTGCACTCAAGCCGAAGCGAATTTCGCCCGATGAGGTCACCGTAAACACGCTGCGGCTTTCGTTCAAATCAGGACCTAAAACCTTGATTCCCATTCGTTGAGCCTCTTCCATATAGAAGGTAATCTTCTTGATGTCGCCCATGTTGCTCTTCAACACGGCGGCCATGAATTCAGCCGGATAATGGGTCTTCAGGTAGGCCGTTTGAAAGGCAATGACGGCATAACAGGTCGAGTGTGATTTGTTAAAAGCGTATTGAGCGAATTCTTCCCAGTCGGAGTAAATTTTCTCAAGAACCTTTTCGGGATAACCTTTGGCCGTAGCTCCTTCCATGAATTCGGTTTTCAATTCATCGATGATGCTCTTGTTCTTTTTACCCATGGCTTTGCGCAGCGCATCAGCCTTGCCCTTAGAGAATCCAGCCAATACCTGACTCAGCAGCATTACCTGCTCCTGATAAACCGTAATTCCATAGGTTTCCTTTAAGTACCCTTCCATCTCGGGCAAATCGTATTCCACTGGTTTTCGGCCGTGTTTGCGATCGATGAAATCGGGAATGTATTTCAAGGGGCCGGGTCGATACAGGGCGTTCATAGCGATCAGGTCCCCAAATTGCGTGGGTTGCAATTCGCGCATGTATTTCTGCATTCCCGGGCTTTCAAACTGAAAAATGCCGTTGGTTTCTCCTCGTTGGAAAAGCTCGTATGTCGCTGCATCATCAAGCGGAATGTCGTCCAAGACGATATCTACCCCGTGTTTCGACTTGATCAAGCCAATGGCATCTTTCATGATGGTCAGGGTACTGAGACCCAAAAAGTCCATTTTCAAAAGGCCGGCTTTCTCGATTTGGTTGACGTCGTATTGCACCTGCATCCATGGGGAATCCTTGCTACGGGCTACAGGAACCACTTCGTCAATGTCTTTAGGGGCGATGATGATACCGCAAGCGTGCACACCGGTATTGCGCACACTGCCTTCCAATTTCTCGGCGTCTTTCAACACCTTAGCGGCTGTATCTTGCCCCGAATAAATCTTTTGAAGCTCCCTAATTTGCTCAATTTCTTCCGTTTTTAAGTTCTTGGAATCGTCTTTGGCCAAGTCATCAGGAGACGTATGCAATAAATGCTTGAAGCCCAAGCTTCCCGGTATCAATTTCGCTAAGCGGTCGGTGTCTGGCAGCGGATACTCCAAAACCCTTCCTACATCGCGTATGGCACTTTTGGCTGCCATGGTTCCATAGGTCACGATTTGGGCAATGCGCCGCTCCCCGTATTTCTTAGCCACGTAATCGATGACTTTGTCTCGACCGACATCGTCAAAATCTATATCAACGTCAGGCATGCTCACTCGTTCAGGATTCAAGAATCTCTCAAACAGCAAGTCGTACTTAACGGGATCAACGTTGGTAATCCCCAAGCAATAAGCCACCAAAGAACCTGCCGCTGATCCACGACCGGGGCCCACCCAAACGCCCATTTCTCGAGCCGCTGTGGTGAAATCTTGAACGATCAAGAAGTAGCCCGCGTATCCGCTGTGGGTGATCGTTCCCAACTCGAATTGCAAGCGCTCTTCTACATCTTGAGGAATCACGCCGCCGTATTTCTTTCTGGCTCCCTCTCGAGCCAAATGTTCCAAATAATGGTTTTGATCCTTGAATCCTTCGGGAAGAGCATAGTTGGGGAGTACGATATCCCTGGCCAGTTGAGGCATCACAATGCTGTCTAGCAATCGATTGGTATTGTCTAGAGCCTCTGGGACATCAGCGAATAAGGCTTCCATCTCCGACTGAGTTTTGAAAAAGAATTCGTCGTTGGGAAAAGCAAAGCGATAGCCGCGCCCGCCTTCTTCGTTGGTCGCCTTTGGGGTGGATTGAAACTCACCGGTATTGATGCACAACAAAATGTCGTGGGCATTGGCATCGATTTTTTCGATGTAATGGGAATCGTTGGTCGCAATGATGGGCACGTTGTATTTGCGAGCCCATGAAATCAAGGTTTGGTTGATGTCTTCCTGGTCAATGCCCGTGCCATCAATGTTGCACAATTGATGCCGCTGCAACTCCACATAGAAATCATCGCCAAACAACTCGTGCCACTCTTTGAACAGCTCTTCGGCCGCTTCTTCCCCTTTCCACAAAATGGCTTGAGGTATTTCAGCCCCAATGCAGCAAGACGTAGCAATCAAGCCTTCTTTGTACTGCTTGAGCAAGGCCTTGTCAATGCGGGGATATTTGGAATAATAGCCTTCTAGGTATCCGAGCGAGCAAAGCTTGGCTAGATTTTCATAGCCCTGTTGGTTTTTAGCCAAGAGCAACTGGTGAAATCGCTTGTCTTTTTGACCCTGAGAAAAGGATTTCTGATGCCGGTCTTCTAC
>JALRLA010000091.1 GCA_023254645.1 Bacteroidia bacterium | reverse complement strand
GCAGGAGCCTCTTCGGCAGCAGGAGCTTCCTCAGCAGCAGGAGCTTCTTCAGCTATTGTTTCTTCGCTGGCTTCAGCAACTACTTCTTCAGCAGCCTCTTCGCTGGCTTCGCTTTGCTCTGCTTCAGCAATGGCAGCAGCAGCTTTTGCCAATACCTTAGCGGCAGTAGCTTCTTTTCTGCTGGTTTCAGCCTGCATGGCAGCCGCTTTGGCTTTGCTAGCAGCATCGGCCAAGTTGGACTTCTTCTTTTCGACGCGGGCGGCTTTCTCTTCCATCCATGCAGCGAACTTCTTGTCAGCCTCTTCTTGGGTCAATGCACCCTTGTTAACACCTACCTGTAAGTGCTTTTTGTAATTAACGCCTTTGTACGACAAAATCGCGTTGGCGGTGTCGGTGGGTTGCGCGCCTACCATGACCCAATGAAGGGCCCGTTCCATGCTGATGTCAATGGTCGCTGGGTTGGTGTTCGGATTATACGTTCCCAGTTTTTCAATGAATCGGCCATCTCTCGGAGCACGCTGATCTGCCACCACAATGTGATAAAAAGCGCGTTGCTTTCTACCGTGTCTTTGCAATCTAATTTTTGTAGCCATAAAAAAAATTTCTAACCCGTTTCTCCAAAACGGGAGCGCAAAGGTACGCTAAATTCTTAAACTATACGCATTTTAGCGAATTTGAGAACCAAAGTTTTAGGCCCCAAATTCTCAAAATTCACGACAGCTTTGGCTTGGTCGCCTTTTCCCTCGATGGTTTCGACCATTCCATAGCCAAATCGTTGGTGCTGAATCTTTTGCCCAACGGCCAAGTTGCTGAGGTCTCCAGCAACGAAGCCAGGATCTGCGGCGGGCAATGGAGCTTGGCGCATGGGCTTCTTGAATAGGGAGCTGCTTTTGCTTGGAGAATCTCCTTCTGCTCCTGCGCGCCCACGCTCTGTATCAAAGGGAGTCTTGGGCTTGACTGAAGCCAAGCTCATGTCCAAATATTGGCTGTCAATTTCATCGATAAAGCGACTGGGTTCGCAGTGCAGCAAACTGCCGAATTTGAATCGCGAAGAAGCAAAACTCAAGGCCAATTTTTGTTCGGCTCGGGTAAGGGCTACGTAAAAGAGGCGACGCTCTTCTTCCAAGTCGCTTCGACTGCTCAAGGCCATTTGGGAAGGGAACAAGTTCTCCTCCATGCCCACGATGCAAACCACGGGAAATTCCAAGCCTTTGGAGGCGTGAATGGTCATCAAACTGATGCAATCGCGATCGGGGTCTTTGTCTTTGGCATCATCGGTATACAGGGCCACTTCTTCCAAGAAAACGGGGAGGGTTTTCTCGCTGTCTGACTGATCGTCTTCGGTGAACTCCTGGATACCATTCAAGAGCTCCATTAAGTTTTCATAGCGAGACATGCCTTCGATGGACTTGTCTTCGTACAAGGCTTTCAAGACGCCGCACTGTTTGGCCACGTGCATGGCCAGGTCATAGGCGTTGTGTGTTTCCAGCATGGTACGGAAGCTCTCAATCATCACAGCGAATTGCTCCACCTTGCCGGCTGAGGCTCCAATTTCAGGAAAGTGCTTGGCCGATTTGATGACTTCCC
>JALRLA010000419.1 GCA_023254645.1 Bacteroidia bacterium | reverse complement strand
ACAGCTGTTCGACCATTTATTGGAAAGTTGATGGCCAGACCAAGCAGGGAAATCCGCTGACATACAAATTCTCGGCACCTGGCACCTATGAGATTTGCTTGAAAGTATTGAACACCTGTTCCAAGTGGGACACGATGATTTGTGAAAAAATCACAGTCGACACCTGCCCTACCAAAAAATGCGACATCAAAGCTGAGATCAACGTTCACAAATTGTTCGGATCCTATTGGCTTTTCAAAGCCGGAGGCAACGGCACTCACTTTGAATGGGATTTTGGCGACGGCAATAGCGCCGTTGGTCAAACACCCTGGTACCGCCTAACCAAACGTGGCTACCACACGATTTGCTTGACCGCTTACAACGCTGACAAGACCTGTTCTACCAAGGTTTGCAAGACCATTTGGGTAGGTTCACCCTGCAACATCAAGGGCGATTTCATGATGAAGCACAACGGCAATGGGGAATACCAATTCAAGGTATTCAAAAGCAATGGATATAGCTACAGTTGGGATTTTGGCGATGGCCATTCCGGCACAGGCGCTGACCCAAAGCATGCCTACACCAAGCCCGGCACTTATAACATTTGCTTGACCATCACCAGCAAAGACGGGGCTTGCAAAAAGACCATTTGCAAAAAAATCACCATCGCCAAGGGCAGTTGTGATTTGAGCAAAGCCAAATGGAATTATAGTTTGAAGTGCCAAACCATGACGGTTGAGCACAGCAACTTGAACCTCAACAACCCCGATTCTTGCTGGTCCTATCGATACATAATCAAACAGAATGGTCAGATATTGTACCAAACCAGCTCATACAACAAAAACTACTTCAGCTACCAGTTCAGAAGCAACGGCAATTATGTGGTTTGCATCAGTTTCGTGAACAATTGCATTGAATACTTGCATTACATCCCCTCTCATATATAATGAAGACACATATTGGCACAATGTAAAATATATGTCAATAGGTTGTACCCATATTAATTCATCTGCTATAATAAACCTTATGATAACACTAAAATTACCCTATCCACCATCCGTCAATCACTAGTGGGGGCAGGTCGGTTCTCGTAAATTCTTAGGAAAGAAGGGAAAAGAGTTCAGGGAGCAGGTCTATATATGCTCTTTAAACACACGTAAAGGGGCTTTAAAGGGCCGTTTGCACGTTCAGGTATACCTATACCCTCCCGATAAAAGAAAACAAGAGTGTGAAAATTTTTACAACGAAACCATAAACGAAAAAATACCCGAAGCCCATCGTGCCATTGCCAAGAGTGCTTTTTCAGGTTTATTATGGACTAAACAATT
>JALRLA010000299.1 GCA_023254645.1 Bacteroidia bacterium | reverse complement strand
CTCCTACTGAGTTCACCAATACCACTCCTGATATTGCTGGAACAGTAGCGAACTATTCTTGGGATTTCGGTGACGGCACAACCTCTACTGCGAAGTCTCCTTCAAAGAACTGGAGCAACTTGGGCCCCAAGGTGATCACTTTGACGGTGACTTTGGATAACGGTTGTAGCCAGACCATTCGAAAAGATGTAGATGTGTTGACTCAGCCCAAGGCTAGCTTCTTAGCTTCTGATGTTTGTGCTGGAGATGCAGTCATCTTTGTGAATAATACTACTTGGCCTCAGGGTGAGATCAGCTACAGCTGGGATTTCGGTGACAACACCACCTCTAGCAGTTCTGATCCAAGCAAAGCTTACAACGTGATCCAGACTACATCCTACAACGTAACCTTGTATGCTTACATCAAGGGTGGCTGCGCCGATTCTATCACTCAGCGAGTGACCATCAACGAAGCTCCTCGTACTTGTGACTTTGTGGCCACTCCTGATTATGCCTTCGGTTTCTACGGTGTATCAGTTGAGCCTGTAGACGGAAGCGGAAACACAGGTGGTCAGGATAACGTTGACTATACCTGGGTATTCGAAGGCGGTGGTAAATTGACCAGTGCAGACAAAAATGCAGCAGTTCAGCACAACTTCCAAGATGACGGTGCTTACACCATCACTATGCGTGCCAAGGTTCGCCAAACGGGTTGCGAGTGTACCGTAAGCAAAGAAATCGTGATGAACCGCGCCGCAGCTGAAGGTTTGGCAAGTGTAGGTATGGGCGTATTTCCGAACCCCACCGAAGGTCAGTTGAACGTGGCTTTGAGCAAGGACTTCGGTTCTGAGGTTCAATTGATGGTTCGCAATACCAATGGCCAAGTTGTTTTAACTCAATCATACAAGAATAATGGTCTGTTGAACATCAACCTGAGCGACATGCCTGCTGGGGTCTATCACTTAAGCGTTCAGAGCGAAAGCCACAGCGCTTCTCAAAAAGTGACTTTGGTAGACTAATTCATCGCTAGAATATAGATTTTCAGAACCCCGGCCCACAAGGCCGGGTTTTTTTTTATCCCAATGTTAAAAATTATGAAAAACTTGCATGTAGAGATAGAAAATCATAATTTGGTACCAAACCATATTGTCTATGATGAAAAACTACAATCAAATTATCAAAAACAAGTACCTCGCATTGGTTCTTGGTGGACTGTTTTTCATGGGTTCTTCAGCCTCGCTGAAAGCAGCCATGAGCGGCAGTTACACCATTGGGTCAGGAGGTAACTATTCAACCCTGGCAGCCTTTGCTTCGGCCTTGTCTTCAGGTGGCGTGAATGGCGCTATCACTGCCAAGTTGATCAGCGACGTTAGTTCGTCATCCACGACGACCTTCAATGCCATTAGCGGAGCCAGCGCGACCAACACCATCACCCTCGATGGAAATGGCTATTCGTATTCCTATTCAGGATCAACCGATGCCATTTTGTTCAACGGTGCCGATTATGTCACCTTCAATGGGGTGAAAATCTTGCACACTTCTACTTCTACTGGTACGAACATTGTGCGCTTCAATAATCAGAGTGAATACAACCGCATCATCAATTGTGTGTTGGAATACACGCGCCGCAGCAGCGCTTCTTCCAGCGGAACGTATGTGGCCTTTGCTCCCTCTACCACGGGTTACACTAGCTCAACTTACTCTTGGACCGGTCGTTACAACCGCATTGAGAACAACACCATGAAGTCGTCAGGATCTTATGGTCCTGGTCTCGCGTTCTCCATTACCAATAACCGCAGCTATTATTCGAGCAGCACGAACGGTAAAAACGTCATCAAGAACAACAAGATTGAAAAGTGGTACCAATACGGAGCCTATGTGTATTATGCTGCTGGTGACTCCATTATCAACAATGATTTCAGCGGCCAAAGTGCGCGTACAACCCGATACGCTATTTACGGATACTACTCCTACTATGTATCGGCACACAACAACGATTTTAGCAATTTGAATTCCAATTCCTTTTATGGCTTGATGCCTTATTACTACTGCTATTATTGGGATTTGAAGAGCAACAAACTGGATAATATTGATGCGAGTGGTTCATTCTACGGGGTATATGCTTATTACTATCCGCGTTATTTGACCATGACCGACAACAGTTTCTCGAACAATTCGGCATCCAGTACCTTCTATGGTCTCTACAATTACTACTATTTGGAGGGTGCCAATATCAACAACAACCATTGGGACAACAACAAGTCTGGCGGAACCTTCTATGGGTTATATGCCTATTACTATGCCAATGACTCCAAGGTTGATAAAAATACGTGGAACGGCAATACGTCAAGCAGTTCTTTTTATGGCATTTACATGTATTACTATGCCAGACGCACGAGTACTAGCTCCAATGAAATCAACAACAACAAGTCTAGTGGGATTTTCTATGGCATAGCCCGCTACTATTACCATGATAATTACGTTTCAGATAATAATATCATTTGTTACAATGAGTCTTCGGGAAGTTCTTTCTACGGAATATTGCATTATTACGGATACAACACTGTATCAGTAAGTGGCAATCGAATCAGCGGTAACAAGTGTAGTTCTGCTTTGAGAGGCATTAATGCCTATTCTTATCCTTCAAGTGGTTACACCATCGAAGTCGATGACAATCTCATTGACTCGAACGAATCTACTAATAGCTTCGCTGTAGGTATGTACATTTTCTACGGGAATCACAAAATTCGCCGCAATCGCGTGAGTCACCTTCGCGGTGGCAACTCAGATGCCGCCGGCATTTTCTCCTACTATGCTTATGGATTGGAGAATCAGTCTAACTTGGTTCACCACGTGACTTCTTACCGCTATGATGTGTACGGTATGTATTTGTATTCCAGCTACAGCACCAATGAACGTTGGGACATTCGCCAGAATACCATCTACAATGAAATGGACAACTACTCCTCCGGCGGATACTACAACTGGCCCATTTATAACACGTACTCATACAGCAACAATCAGTACTGGGTGGGTAACCTGTTGTACGCCGAGGGTGGGGATCAAATTGAATTCCACGTTCACGCAAACAATAACGGCCAAGTAAAAGAGTACAGCAACAATAGCTACTGGTACAAGCCTGATGCGAACACCACTTCTTATGGTTGGAGAAATACCCAAGGTACCTACACCTCATGGGCTACCTACGAAGCTTCTGGTCATGAGAAAAATGCCCAGTTTGTCGATCCCAAATTCGCCGATCCTGCAGCCGGAGATTTCTCCTCGGGTCAGTTCAAGAACCAAAACGGCGTAGCTTCTGTGAACTGGAATGACAAAGACGTCTTGAATAAAACCCGTAACCCCATTAAAAGTGACCATGGCGCCATTGAAGGTTACATGGACATCGCGATGGATGATATTTCCTTCTTCCCCAGCTTGGGAGATACGGTTTGTTCAGGCTCAGAGTTTGAGGTTGTCATTCGTATGAAAAACAACTTCAGTGACACGGCTTACGACATTCCTATTGTTTTCAATGTAAATGGAAAGGAAACCATCGCGGAAGCCAATGTGTACATTCCGGCTAACGATACAGCTTCTGCCATTTTGGGAGCCAAGTTAATACTCAATGAATGGGGCAATAATGATATCGTGGTTCATTTGTTGGGCGACGATAATTCTGCCAATGATTCATTCTCGAAGAGTGTATTTGTTAAGCCCGCTCCGGGTGGCAGTGATATGGCCAGTGTGGTTAATGGAACTCAGGCGAAATACCAAAAAGGTCGTCCTTTTGATGTTACCATCATAAATAACCCCATCATCTTTGACTTGACGGCTCCTCGTGGCATGAGCAATGCTACCTATGGAACCGATTGGACGGCTTCCAGTTACGCTCAAGATGACATGGGTAATGATTTGACAGGTACAACCTCCCTCATTGCACCTTCTGGAACCGATGATCTTCAATTGTCTTTCGTGACTTCTGATGCGGGCCTCGAAGAATCAACCGTTACTTGGTTTGTGAAAATCTCTGATTTGAACAACGGTTGCGATACCATCATCAAGCGCGATGTGTTGATTTACCCGTCCATCACTCCTGATTTTGTATTCCCCGCCAAGATTTGTGACGGAGAAGCGGTTTTGTTTGAAAACAAGAGTTCGGTAAAGAGCGGCGGCATGGAGTTCTTTTGGAACTTCGGTACGGGTACAGCTGCCGACACTTCAAACGCTCCTGAGCCTGTATTCCAATTCCCTGCATCGGGAACCTACGATGTCATCTTGACGGCCAAAACTTTGCCCTATGGTTTCGTATTCCACGATACTCAGTCTGTTGAAGTGAATGCCATTCCTACGGTTGCCTTTGATAAAAAGAATGCTTGTGAAGGCGAGAACTTGGAGTTTACCAACAAGACTACTCCAACAACTGCCACTTGGAAGTGGGCCTTTGGTGACGGTGCTACAAGCACGGCTAACAACCCTACCCACAAGTATGCGAAGGCAGGTACTTACAATGTAACCTTAACGGCCGATTTGAATGGTTGTGTGGCTAGTTTGACCCAACGCGTGTATCAGTTCGATCGTCCCAAAGCCGATTGGTCTTTGATTGACGGAATTTGTGACAACGAAGCCTTTGCTTTTGCTAATAAGTCTAGCATCAATAGTGGCA
>JALRLA010000280.1 GCA_023254645.1 Bacteroidia bacterium | reverse complement strand
TCTTCAAACAGGATGTCTCGTGTCCCGTCCTACTCGTTTTCACTGATGAAGACTTTTCGTGTACGGGGCTATCACCCTGTATCGCGGAACTTTCCAGAACCTTCCACTAAAACGTAAAAAGCTTAAGGGCTAATCCCCGTTCGCTCGCCGCTACTGAGGGAATCTCAATTGATTTCTTTTCCTCTGGGTACTTAGATGTTTCAGTTCCCCAGGTTCGCCTCATACACCTATGTATTCAGTGCATGATACCCGCCTGATGACGGGTGGGTTTCCCCATTCGGAAATCTCGGGATATAACGCTTGTTTGCCAGCTCCGTAGCTATTGCCGACAATGACAGTAAACTTGGGAACGGTCGAATTCGACATGGCATTCACCAGCTTGGCTCCGTCTTTGATGATGCCCCCTTGTTCGCTGCGGCTACCGACCATGAATCCGGTAACGTCTTGCAAGAAGACCAATGGCACCTTCTTTTGGTTGCAGTTCATAATAAACCGAGCCGCCTTGTCAGCCGAATCGGAGTAGATCACACCCCCTACTTGCATTTCCCCTTTGGCGTTTTTCACCATTTCGCGGTTGTTTGCGACTATGCCCACGGCCCATCCGTCGATGCGCCCGTAACCACAGAGTAGAGTCTTGCCGTAATCGGCTTTGTAGGGTTCGAAACTTCCAGCGTCTACCAGAGTTTCAATCAACTCAATTGATTTGTACGGCTTGGTTCGATCGTGGGGCAAAATACCCAATGCGTCGCCGATAGGTCTAGAGGGATTCTGGCTGTTTATACGATTGAAACCGGCCGATTCAGGGGCACCCAACATGCTCATGATGTGTTTGATACGGTCCAAGCATGAGGGATCATCGGGAAACTTATCGTCGATCACTCCTGAAATCTCGGTTTGGGTTTTGGCACCCCCCAAGGTTTCGTTGTCTATGTCTTCACCAATGGCTGCCTTCACCAAATAGGAACCGGCCAAGAAAATGCTGCCATTGCCTTCTACAATCAAAGCCTCATCGCTCATAATGGGCAAATAGGCCCCACCAGCCACGCATGATCCCATCACCGCCGCGATTTGGGTAATGCCCATGGCGCTCATCTTCGCATTGTTGCGAAACATGCGGCCGAAATGTTCTTTATCGGGGAAAATTTCGTCCTGCATGGGCAAGAAGACTCCTGCGCTATCCACCAGATAAATGATGGGCAGTCGGTTTTCCATGGCGATTTCCTGGGCACGCAGGTTTTTCTTTCCTGTGATGGGAAACCAAGCGCCCGCCTTCACTGTAGCATCGTTGGCCACAATGACACACAAGCGACCTTGTACGGTTCCTAGGCCGGCCACAACCCCGCCTGCGGGGCAAGAGCCGTATTCGTCGTACATTTCATAGCCGGCAAAGGCCCCGATCTCTAGCCAATCGGTACCATCATCGCGCAAATAGTCGATGCGCTCACGGGCCAGCATTTTGCCTTTAGCCTTCTGTTTTGCGGCCGATTTTTCACCACCGCCCAACTCGATTTTATTCAGTTTTGCTTCAACAGAAGCCCACAATTGCTTGTTGAGATCTTCATTCTGGTTGAAGGCTAAATTCTGCTCGGCCATAGCCCAAAAATAGGCATTGCAAGGCATAGATTCAGGCCAGATAAGCAAGTAAGGGGATTATTGCCTATCTTTGCGGCGCTTAATTCTTTAAGAGTCTGTCTTTGGGGGAATCCGTACGAGGTTCCCATCACTGCGAAAACGAACTCAAGAAGTGTTTCGCAGAAGATAGTACACAAACAAAATATGACAACGTTTAATGACCTAGGGCTTCATAGCTCTTTGGTACAGGCTGTGCACGAGCGCGGCTACACCCAACCCACGCCCATTCAAGAGGCGTCGATCCCCGTTATCCTCAAAGGAAGCGATTTATTTGCAACGGCTCCAACCGGTACAGGCAAGACTGCCGCCTTTGCAATTCCCATTTTGCAGCAAATCATCGAGCAGCCTCAGAACAAAACTCAAGCTTTGGTACTGGCACCTACTCGAGAATTGGCCCACCAGATTTCTGACAATTTCCACCAGTACGCCAGCGGTGTCGATTTGAACATCGCCTTGGTATACGGAGGAGTTTCCCAGTACAAACAGGTTAAGACCATTCAACGCGGTTGCCAGGTCATCATCGCGACTCCCGGTCGCTTGTTGGATTTGATCGAACAAGGTTTCATCGACTTGAGCGGCATTCGCACCCTCGTATTGGACGAATGTGACCGCATGTTGGACATGGGTTTCATCGGCGACATTCGCCGCATTGGTAAACTCATTTTGACCGAAAACCGCCAGACCTTGTTGTTCTCCGCGACGGCTCCCTACGAAATCAAGCAATTGGCTTCTGAGATGTTGCAAGATCCCGAGAGCATCGATATCATGCCTAAAGAGGAAGACAAACCCAAAATCACCCAGTGGTTGTTTGCCGTAGACAAGAGCAACAAGAATACCTTGTTGACCGAGTTACTCGAAGGCGAAGAAATTGATCAAATGTTGATTTTCACCCGCACCAAGTACGGGGCCGACAAATTGGTCAAATACCTAAAGCAATCTGAAATGTCAGCCGTAGCCATTCACGGTGACAAGAGCCAAAAAGAACGCAGCATCAACTTGGACAAATTCAAGAGCGGCCGAGCCCGTATTTTGGTGGCAACCGATGTGGCTGCCCGCGGGGTTGACGTCAAAGAACTGAGCTATGTGCTCAATTACGATTTGGCCCAGGACGCTGACACCCATACTCACCGCATTGGCCGTACGGGCCGCGCGGGTGCCGAGGGTATTGCCGTTTCTTTCTGCGCCCAGGACGAGGTGAATTTGCTCGAGCAGATTTACAAAGTTCATGGACAAGATTGCATGGTGGAAATGGAGCACGATTGGCGCATTGATTTGATATTCCGCAAGTCTGGCAATCGCAACCGTCGTGGCCAAGACCGCCCCAACTCCAAGCAGGAAAGCGGAAAAGGCCAACCCGCTTATGGCAATGTTCGCGTCATCAGCGGTCCTTCTAAACCCTTCAAAACCACCAAAAACCCTTACGCCTATGCTGACAATGACCGCAACTCTGGGAGCGGCTCATACGGGGGAGGAAAACGACGTTCAGGTGGCGGAGGTTCCAATTCAGGTGGAGGCAATCGCCACTCTGGTGGATCCAAGCGCCGCTTTGGAAACAAGAGTTCCAAAAGCAGAGCATAAAAAAAGGCGGTATCGCGTCGCTACAACCTACTACCCTTGCTGCCTTCCGGCCCTGGGGGAGTTTGCAGGGAGCTGACCGTACCGCCGCTTCAAAGATACATCCCAAGTACGGAATTGGCCTCATGGCCAAAGCCGGTATATTTGCATCATGATGAAGCTCCGTTCCGAATTGCTAATCAAACAATACGGCGCCAAACGCGTCGTAAACGAGGTGAGTGTATTCGTAGAGCAAGGTGAAATTGTCGGACTTTTGGGACCCAATGGTGCGGGCAAAACAACCACCTTCTACATGTTTGTCGGATTGGTTCAACCCGATGCTGGTTCGGTCTATTTGGACCAGCAGAACATCTCATCGCTGCCCATGTACAAACGTGCCCAATTGGGCATCGGATACCTACCTCAAGAAGCCTCGGTATTCCGAGAGCTCAGCGTGGAAGACAACATCCGAGCCATATTGGAAATGACGAACCTGCCCCAAACCGAACAAGAGTCTAAATTGGAATCTCTGATTGAAGAATTTGGTTTGGGGCGCGTTCGCAAAAACCTAGGTAAGGTGCTGAGCGGGGGCGAACGTCGCCGAACCGAAATTGCCCGCGCCTTGGCCACTGACCCCAATTTCATTCTCTTGGATGAACCCTTTGCCGGTGTAGATCCCATCGCTGTTGAAGACATTCAAGGCATTGTGGCCAAGCTCAAAGAGAAGAACATCGGCATTCTCATCACCGACCACAACGTACAAGAAACCCTGAGCATCACTGACAGGGCTTATTTGCTGTTTGAAGGGAAGTTGCTCAAGCAAGGAACGGCTGAGGAACTGGCCAATGACCCCCTTGTTCGCAAGGTGTACTTGGGTCAAAACTTTGAACTCAAACGCAAAGCCCCCCGTGGGGAGCGGGCCGAACAGCCATGAGGCTCATTTTGCCGACACACGACAACGTGTACCGGCATTTGGCCGCAGAATCCTACTTTCTTAAACATACCGAAGAGCCCATACTCATGCTCTGGTTTTCATCTCCGAGCATTGTTTGTGGCAAGCACCAGAACCTGGGTGCCGAAGTCGATTATCGCTTGTGCCGGGACAGAAACATCCACTTAGCCCGCCGAATTTCAGGTGGGGGAACCGTCTACCACGACCTGGGCAATTTGAATTTCAGTTTCATCCAAGCCCTTCCCGAAGGATTGGAAAAAGCCATTGATTACAAACGCTACTTAGAGCCCATGCGCCAAGCGCTGCGAGCTTTGGGCATTGATACCACCTATTCTTACAAAGATGATTTGTTGCTGAACGACTTGAAGATCAGTGGCAATGCCCAACACATCGACCAACGCCGCAAGTGGGCCTTGCACCATGGCACTCTTCTGTACAGCGCTGACTTGGGAAACCTTTCGACCGCCTTGCACACCCGTGGCCATTATGAAGGAAAAGGAATTGCC
>JALRLA010000273.1 GCA_023254645.1 Bacteroidia bacterium | reverse complement strand
CTTGGTGTACAGAACCAGGCATTTCTCAAATCCACGGTTGACGACAAGCGTATGCAATGCGCTCTCCGGCCACTGGGCGCGGAGTTTGGAAGGAAGTGACAAGCGTCCTTTCCCATCCAATTTGCAACTAAACTCACCAATCAATCCGGTCATTTGGCCTTGGGTTTCTGTCTGCTAAATAAAATCACAAATCCCCACAATTACCCACATTTTCCCCTTTTTAACCACCAATTTTCCACAGCTGGTAGTTAATTGGAGTAATATGCCTGTTTTGTGCAAGTTTTGTGTCTAGAGCACGAAGGCAAATCTACTATAAAACCTCAATAAATCAAGTGTTTTGGGGTGTGTGGGAGAAAGTGGAAGAAATGGAAGCATTTTTCGGGTTTTGAGCCCGTAGTTGGGATGGCTATCTTTGGTCTGTGTCCATCTCCAAGGTTTTCCACCTGATGCTTTGGCTGGTTCTGCCCGGAATCGCTTTTGCTCAATTGAACGAGCCGAGTCCATCCCGTATGCAAGCCGGAATGGCATTTTCGCTCCGTCAATTTGGCTGGGATGTGGCCGCTCATGCCAAGCCATCCGCGCGTACATGTGGCTATCAGCTCTCCGGCGGATTGCTCCGCGACCCTAGAGAGATTCTAATGATCAATGAACGGCTGCCGGGTTCCAAGCCCTTTCGATTGGGAAAAATCAACCATGGAATGTGGTTTAGACCTGGAGTTACCCGCGTTTTTGAGATGGGTCGGCGCCGAAGCCGAAGTGATCTTGGGGTGGCTTTTGTCTCGGATGTGCATGCGACCTTCGCTTATCATTGGCCTGTCTATGTATATATGTATAGACCCGCTCCCATTTTTGACCTTTATGAACTCAAGCGATACGAGCCTGAGATTGACGACTCGTACATGATTGGCGGCATGGCTTCGCCCTTGGCCTCTTTAGTTGAGGGAGGGTGGATTCCCGGTGTGGGAGCTTCGTTGTCGGTGCGGGCTGAATGGGGCAATTACCGCAACATGTCCAATAGTTTGGCGATAGGGGCATCGATTGATGCCTTGGCCTCCAAGCTTCCTTTGATGCAAAACCCTACACAGAATCGCTCTGTGTTCCCAGCGCTATTCGTTAATTTTGCCTTCGCATTGGATCTATAAGGATCCCAAAACTACCGCCGTGATAGAACTTCCAGTTGTCAGCAAAGAGCCTCGTCGTCCCTCAAAGCCCTCTTGGCTGAAAATCGATTTGCCCACTGGGGAGAATTATACCCGAGTGAAGAAAATTGTCAAGGAGCACAAGCTGCATACCATCTGCGAAGATGGTCGTTGCCCCAACATGGGCGAGTGCTGGGGGGCTGGAACGGCCACCTTCATGATCTTGGGCAATGTGTGTACCCGAAGCTGCTCCTTTTGTGCAGTGGCCACGGGTCGACCCGGCGAATACGACTTGGATGAACCCTACCGAGTGGCTGAGGCGGTCAGGCTGATGGGAGTGAAGCACTGTGTCATTACTTCGGTCAATCGAGATGAATTGAAAGACAAAGGAGCGACCGTTTGGGCCGAAACCATTCGCGAAGTGAAGAAGCAGAATCCCGGCACCACCATTGAAACCTTGATTCCCGATTTCAAAGCCCAATGGGACTTGCTGTATCAAGTACTCGATGCCCGTCCTGATGTGGTTTCTCACAACATGGAAACGGTGGAGCGCCTGTATCGTTTGGTGCGCCCACAAGCCAAATATGCCCGATCATTGGAGCAAATTCAACGAACCAAAGCCTATGGAGCCAGGACCAAAAGTGGAGCTATGTTGGGCTGTGGTGAAACGCCAGAAGAAGTGTTTCAGCTTATGCGTGATTTGCATGAAAATGGCTGCGATGTGTTGACCTTGGGTCAGTATTTGCAACCCACCAAAATGCACCTGCCCGTGGCCGATTATGTGCATCCTGATCAGTTCAAGTTGTACGAAGAAAAAGGCTTGGCAATGGGCTTTATGTTCGTCGAGTCAGGGCCTATGGTTCGCAGTTCCTATCACGCCGAAAAACACGTTTTGTAAGATCTATTTCCACCGCCGGAAGATGGCCTTGGAAATTTCTGTCTGATTTCGTGTCAAAAAATCGTCTGCAAAAGGCGTAACAGGGCTGTCTTTCCTTGGAAAAGAGGTGGGCTTCGCATTAATTTGTAATTAATCTATTTTCAGATTTTGACGATTATGAAATATACCCAAGCATTGCCCTTCGCGGCCGCTTTGATTCTGAGCGGTGGCGTTGCACACTGGGCACAGCAGACCCAAGCTTTCGCTCCTGAGATTGCCATCGAGGAATCCCACATGAGCGAAGAAGGTGAACAAATTGAAGGCGCCATTCGCTCGATGTACAGCATGAGGCTGAACGAGCAAACAGGAACCATTGAGCCCGAATGGGTAGAACAAGCCATGGCGCAAGCCGATCGCTTGTCGGTTTCTCGTCGCTTGAACAAGAAGATCACTTGGGAGGGAATGGGTCCCGATAACGTGGGTGGACGTACCCGTGCATTCATGATGCACCGCGATTCGGCTCACATTTGGTTTGTAGGTTCTGTAAGCGGTGGATTGTTCCGTTCCAACACCTACGGTCAAAGCTGGAAGCCCGTCAATGATCAACAAGAAAACCTAAACGTCACTTGCTTGGCACAGACTCCAGACGGCACCGTTTACTATGGTACCGGAGAAGGTGGTTTTGTCAACTTGTCTGGTACTCGTAATGGTTCGCCTGCCTTCTTGGGTGGCGGTCTGTTTAAAAGCAGCGATGCCAGTGGTACTTCGTTCACATTGATGAACAACGCCCGTGACAGCCGTTTCCAACAGTGCAATGGAATGGCTTCTCACCCCACTGAAGACAAATTCTACGTAGCCACCGAGCAGGGCTTGTTTGAGTTCAGCAACGGCGGTGGAACCTTGACC
>JALRLA010000215.1 GCA_023254645.1 Bacteroidia bacterium | reverse complement strand
ATGCGTTCGCGCCAGTTCATCAAGGCGGAGTATATCTACCGAAATATGCTGGCTGCAGACCCTACCTCCAGCACTACCCGGCAGCTGCTCAGCCATGCATTGATCATGCAGGGGCGTTACTTTGAGGCTGATTCGATCAACCGTTCGATTATTGTCAAAGACAGCACAGTAGCAGGCTCTTATTGGTACTTGGCCTTGAGTGCTGAGCGCCAAGATCAATACGACAGGGCCGTGTATTTGTTTGATCGGTATTTGGACAAGACCAAAGGTCAGTCAACTCAGAATCAATCGGCTTGGCTGCACATGGGCAGCAATTTGCGCCGCAAGATGCACCAGCAAGGAATTGACGAAGAGGAATGGGGATTGATGCAATACTATTACAAGCAATATTTGAGCGGCAATCCGCCCGATCCCTATGTGGATTCTCTCTATGCCTTTTTGGATGAAGTGCGTCGCCGTCGCCCAGCCCCTGGCACCAAGCTCATTTGGGATGAGGGCCAGTAGTCAAGCCGTGTAGATACGTGTTTAGCCGAATAGCGAACGAGGGGCTAGCGCTCAAGCCCCTATCTTTGTGGCAACCTTTGACCCTGACGTGAACAAAAGCAAGATCATCAACGATCCCTTACACGGATTTTTAGCCATACCCACCTCCTTGTTGTACGATGTGATTCAGCATCGGTACTTTCAGCGCTTGAGGCGTATACGCCAGTTGGGCATGAGCGAATGGGTCTATCCAGGAGCCATTCACACCCGCTTTGGTCATGCTTTAGGGGCTTTGAATTTGACCTGGCAGGCTTTGGAATCCTTGCAGAAAAAGGGAGTAGAGATCACTGCCGAGGAAAAAGAAGCTACGGCCTTGGCCATACTCTTGCACGACATTGGTCACGGTCCTTTTAGCCACACCTTGGAACACACCTTGATTCGCGAGGTCAATCACGAAGACATCTCTCTTCGCATCATGCAGCGCATGAATGAAGAATTCAACGGTGCTTTGGATTTGGCCATTCAAATTTTTCAGGGGAAATACCCCGAGAAGCCCTTTTTGAGTGAGTTGATTTCGGGCCAATTGGACATGGATCGATTGGACTATTTGCTTCGGGATAGCTTTTATACCGGCGTCAGTGAAGGCATTGTTGGAGCTGAGCGCATCCTCCATATGCTGCACGTTGCTGATGGCCATTTGGCCGTAGAAGAGAAAGGTATTTACAGCGTTGAGAAATTTTTGATCGCTCGGCGATTGATGTACTGGCAGGTTTACTTACACAAGACGGTCATTGCAGCTGATGCATTACTGGTGGCTATACTGAGAAGGGCTCGGGTATTGGCGGCTGAGCACCATTCCTTGGGAATGTATCATCCGCTGTTGCATTTTCTATTCAGAGACGTGCACTTTGGCAATTTCGATGAGGAAGCGTTGGATCTGTTCTTGCAGCTGGATGACATTGATATTGTGTCGTCCATCAAGCATTGGCAGTTCCACGAAGACCGCATCTTGTCCTTGCTTTCTCGAGCTATGTTGCAGCGTCGTCTGCCCAAGGTAAAAGTTCAATTGCAGCCCTTTAGTGAAGGAGAATGGAACATTTACCGCAGTCAGGTTCAAAGCGAACTGGGATTGGCCGACGACGAAGTCGACTACTTCGTTTCCCGGGGGAAATTGGAAAATAACGCCTACCGCAGCGAAGGTGGAGGCATACGAATTCTTCGCAAAGACGGCCGTGTTCAAGATGTCGCCGAAGCTTCAGACAATTACAACTTATCGGCCTTGGAAGAAACCGTGGTCAAGCATTACATCACCCATTTTGTAACCACGTGAAACCCCGTCGTTTTCAACCCCTAAGACCTGCTCAAGCCTCGCACGAAGGTGTCAAAGCCAAGAAGGGTTTGGGTCAGCATTTTTTACGCGATGGAGGCATTGCCGCTGATATCGCTGATTTGGTATTGCCCGAATGCGACCAAGTGGTTGAAATTGGACCGGGTACTGGGGTGTTGACCCGATTGTTGTATCCCAAATGGGCCGAGAAGCTCAGTTGTGTGGAGCTGGATTCAGAATCGGTGCTGCACTTGTCTCAGCAAAATTGGGCGGCAGGACTTCGGGTCATTGAAGGTGATTTTCTAGCGCTGAACATGCGCGAGCTGTTCACAGGATCACGCGCTTGTTTGATCGGTAACTATCCTTACAACATATCGACCCAGATTGCTTTTGCGGTCGTGGAGAGTCCCGTGCCTATTTACCAATTTGCCGGCATGTTTCAGCGCGAGGTGGCCTTGCGTTTGTGCGCGGGTCCGGGGAATAAAGATTATGGCATTACATCGGTGCTTTTGCAAGCCTATTACGACTGTCAATATTGTTTCACTGTAGAGTCACATTCCTTTGAGCCACCCCCGAAGGTGCGCAGCGGGGTTATGACTTGCACCCGCAAAGCCGAGTGTCCAGATGTGCCCTATAAAGCACTCAAGTCGGTGGTAAAAATGGCCTTTAATCAAAGGCGAAAAACCCTGTCAAATGCATTAAAGCCGTTGCTGAGCACCCGAGATGATTTTCAGCTTCCCGAACATTGGGCCGGATTGAGAGCCGAACAGTTGGGCGTTGAGGATTTTTTGACCCTGGCTCGCATGTTCGAAGAATCAAATCATTGACCTGTTGTCATTTGATTTTTTTCATTCCTCATTTTTATCTGATTTTTATTGCATTTGGACCTAAAAAATCCTTGAAAAAATCCATCAAATCCTGAGCGGGATGCCTATTTTTGCCTGACTTAAACCCTAATTAGGCTTAGAAGATGACAATTACCCTCAATAGAGTTCTGCGCAACTCATTGTCTAAGAAAGTTTTAACCGCATTTTCGCTGATTTTGGCTCCCGTTTTTGCTATGGCTGCCGATGTGGTTGAACCCCCTCAAGAATTCAATCCCTCTGCCTGGGACTGGAGCACCCTGTTGACCTTGGCCTTGATGCTGTTGGTGATTTTGGTGATTGCCCGCGCCTTTGACATTGGAAGTTTGACCGAGAAAATTTCGGGCAAGCGCTTGGTCAGCCCTCACAAAATCAACGGATGGGTAGCCATTATTTTCTTGGTGTTGGGCTTGATTGGAGTGTGGTACGAAATGGTGTACCACGGCAAGTATGTGTTGCTGAACGATGCGGCCTCTGAGCATGGTGCCGTTTATGACAGCATGTTCATGTGGACCTTCGGCTTCACTTTCGTAGTGTTCATCATCACGGAAGTATTGTTGTTCTACTTCATGTTCCGTTACAGCTACGATGAGAACCGCAAGGCTTTATATTACTTCCACAATAACAAATTGGAAGTGATCTGGACCGTGGTTCCTGCGATTGTATTGACTTTCTTGGTTTTGCGAGGTTTTAATACCTGGTCCAAAATCACCAGTGCTGATAATGAAGATGCTCAAGAAATTGAAGTATTTGCTTACCAATTCGGTTGGAAGGCTCGTTATGCCGGTGCTGATAATAAATTCGGAGACAACAGCTTTACCTTCATTTCAGGCAGCAACCCATTGGGATTGGCCGTTGAGGGTTCTGTAGATGAATTGTCTCAGTCCTTGACCGATGAAATCGCTGGTTTGGAAGCGTTGATCGCTTCAGCTGATGATTCAGCTGCGGTTTGGTCGGCTCGCTTGAAAAACTTTGAAGCTCAAGGTCGCCAGCGCGCCTATCCAGAAGAATACAAGAAGATTCGCGAAATGGCCATGGATGCTGAAAGCGGTGCCTATGTGCGCGGTTTGGAAAAGGAAATCAAGCGTAAGAGCACCAACATCAAGCGTATTGCCAAGTTCCGCGCTGATCAGAATATGTTCAACAAAGCCGCTTACGACGATAAAGTTGTAACGGAGATTGTATTGGTGAAGAACCAGCCTTATGTGTTCAAGTTTCGCGCTCGCGACGTGATTCACTCGGCTTATATGCCTGAGTTCCGCGCCCAAATGAACTGTGTACCTGGCATGAGCACTCAGTTTGCCTTTACCCCCATCAAAACAACCGATGAGGCCCGCGCTGAAAAAGGCAATCCTGAATACGATTATTTCTTGTATTGCAACAAGATTTGCGGAGCAGCCCACTACAACATGAAAATTAAAATCACTGTAGTTGAGAATCAAGCTCAATATGAGACTTGGTTGGCTCAGCAAGCCCCAGTGGTGGCTCCCGTTGAGGCACCAGCTGTAGAAGCTGACCCTGCCACTGATACAACTTCACAAGCTACTCCTTCTGTAGCTCTTAATTAAACAACAACGATTCCAAAAAGAATATGAGCACAGCAGCATTACACGCCGAGCACGAAGCGCATCACCATCACAAGGAGAGCTTCATCAGCAAGTACGTGTTTTCAATGGACCACAAGATGATCTCGAAGCAATTCTTGATCACCGGTATTATCATGGGAATGATTGGTATGATCATGTCCTTGTTGTTCCGTCTTCAATTGGCTTGGCCAGATGATCAATTCAGCATCATTGAAACCCTTTTGGGTAAATGGGGCGTTGATGGCAAATTGGACCCCAACTTCTACATGGGTCTAGTGACCATTCACGGTACCATTATGGTGTTCTATGTATTGACGGCAGGATTGAGTGGTACTTTCTCCAATCTATTAATTCCCTTGCAGGTGGGTGCCCGAGACATGGCATCTCCCTTCATGAATATGTTGAGCTACTGGTTCTTCTTCATGTCTTCTGTGGTTTTGTTGATCTCAGTCGGTGTTGAAACTGGACCGGCTTCTGGTGGTTGGACCGTGTATCCCCCATTGAGCGCCTTGGATAAGGCCATGCCAGGTTCAGGCTTGGGTATGACCTTGTGGTTGGTGGCCATCATTTTGTTCATTGTTTCCTCTTTGTTGGGTGGTATCAACTACATCTCTACGGTGTTGAACCAGCGTACCAAGGGCATGAGCATGAATCGTTTGCCTTTGACCATTTGGGCCTTCTTCTTTACGGCTGTTTTGGGCTTGTTGTCCTTCCCCGTATTGTTGGGTGCAGGTTTGTTCTTGATTTTTGACCGTAGTTTCGGTACCAGCTTCTACTTGTCTGACATTTATTTGGAGGGAGTAGGTGCTTTGGAAAACATCGGTGGTAGCCCAGTATTGTACCAGCACTTGTTCTGGTTCTTGGGTCACCCAGAGGTATACATCATTTTGATGCCTGCTTTGGGTATCACGTCTGAGGTTATTTCTTGCAATGCTCGTAAGCCTATCTTCGGGTACACAGCCATGGTCATTTCTTTGTTGGGCATCGCATTTTTGTCCTTCATTGTATGGGGTCACCACATGTTCATTACCGGTATGAATCCCTTCTTGGGCTCGGTATTCATGATCTTGACTTTGATTATCGCGGTACCATCGGCAGTAAAGGCCTTTAACTATATAACTACCTTGTGGAAAGGAAACTTGCGCTTTACTCCCGCCATGCTTTTCTCCATTGGATTGGTCTCTTTCTTCATCTCGGGTGGTTTGACCGGTATTTACTTGGGTAACGCTGCCTTGGACATTCAAATGCACGATTCCTATTTCGTAGTGGCTCACTTCCACTTGGTAATGGGTTCGGCTGCCATCTTCGGGATGTTCGCCGGTATTTATCAGTGGTTCCCCCGCATGTATGGTCGAATGATGAACAACACCTTGGGTTATTTCCACTTCTGGATTACCTTTATTTGTGCCTACTTGGTATTCTTCCCCATGCACTTCATGGGCTTGGCAGGTGTTCCTCGTCGCTATTATCAATTCACTTTGGTTGAGCAATTTGATGTGTGGGTGGACGTAAATAAATTGATCACAGTAGCTGCCATTGTAGCAGGTGCCGCTCAGTTGTTGTTCTTGTATAACTTCTTTGTTAGCATTTTCCGCGGTAAGAAATCTCCTCAAAACCCTTGGGGTGCCAACACCTTGGAGTGGTCTGCTCCTATAGATGTTCGTTTGCACGGCAACTGGCCTGGCGACTTGCCAACGGTTTACCGTGGTCCTTACGAATATAGCCGCCCTGATCGTGAGGAAGATTTCTTCCCACAGTATGTGCCTGATGAATCTGCCCCTGAGGTATTGGAGCCCGAAAAGGCTAAATCTGCTCCTGCCGAAAAAGAGGTAGAAGAGGAGAGCAGCGTTTTCTTCGCGGCCATCAAGCGAGTATTTGGATTGGGATAATCCCGAACATGTCAGATTCACCTAGAATCGACCGCATATACAGACGAATAGGTTTCATTACCTGTTCGTCTGTTTTTTTATTGTTCCTTTTCGGAGGCTTGGTTCGCGCTACTGGAAGTGGAATGGGCTGCCCAGACTGGCCCCGTTGTTTCGGTTTGTGGGCCCCTCCAACGTGCGACTGCGATTTGCCAGCCAATTACGAACAATTATTTCTTGAGAAGAGATTGGCCAAGGTTCAGCGCTTTGCTCAAACTTTGGAGCGATTCGGATTGACCCAACAGGCCCAAACCTTGCGCGAAAATCCCTACGTCGATTTTCCAGAAAAATTTGATCCCATCAAAGCATGGATTGAGTACATCAATCGATTGTTTGGGGTATTGTCGGGATTTGCGGCAACGGCATTTGTGTTCTTTGCGTTCCGGCACAAGGCCTTTTCTAAACAAAGGCTGTGGGTTGTCGCCGGATTTGTTTTGTTGCTGATCAACGCCTGGCTGGGTTCTATAGTGGTGGCAAGCAACTTGCTCCCCGGTATAGTCTCTCTGCATTATTTGTTGGCCTTTGCTTGTTTGTTTGCCTTCATGATGGCCATGCACAAGCAGCGCTCATTTCATTGGCCTGGTTTTAGAAGCCATTCCCTGCTTCAATGGGGACTTTTCATCGGCACTATGGCCGTTGTATTGTTGGGTACTTGGACCCGTGAACAGGTGGATCTGTTGAGATTAAATGGCATTCTCAGCGATGGTGGTCATCTGAACATGGTCGACATGGACAACCTGTTCATCGTTCATCGTTATCTACCGGTATTGCTAGCTTTTTGGGTGGTGATGCACTTGCGCAAACTTCCCGGGGAAAGCCTAGGAACAGCCGAGTTCCCTTATTTGTTATTTGTGGGCATCAGCCTGCTTCAAATAGGATTAGGCGCCATACACATTTGGTTTTTGGTACCGACTTGGGCCCAACTCCTCCACGTCGTATTGGGAAGCAGTTTGCCAGTTTTGGCTTTTTACTTGGCCCTTCAACATTCTAACACGGAAACAACATGAGCACTTCTACATTGAAAAGCTATTTCCAGTTGGTTAAGTTTCGCTTGACCTCTACCGTAGCCGCTACTTCTGCCTTCGGATACATGCTCGGCTGCCAGTTGAACAACCGAGATCACTGGAAGGATGCCTTTGAGTGGCCGGTATTCTGGGCTGTATTGATCGGGGGCATGCTGGTCGTTTTTGCTTCGAATGGTCTGAATCAAATCATTGAGAAAGGAAATGATTCAAAGATGAGCCGCACCGCCACGAGGCCCATCGTCGAGGAACGCATTTCGCTCTCTCATGCGAGAATATTCTCTTGGGTGTCGGGCTTGTTGGGCTTGCTGCTGTTGGCCCTGTTTACCCCCTTTGCCACTTTGTGGCTGAGTATGCTTTCGCTGATTTTGTACGTGTTCGTTTACACGCCTATGAAAAAGGTGAATTCTTTGGCGGTTATGGTGGGAGCCATTCCAGGAGCCTTGCCTCCCTTGATTGGTTATACCGCAGCAGTGGGACGAATCGATGAGCCGGGTATGATGCTGTTCTTGGTTCAGTTTTTC
>JALRLA010000094.1 GCA_023254645.1 Bacteroidia bacterium | reverse complement strand
TACCGGCTATACCGAGAACTTGCATTCCTACGTCAACAACATAAACACCATTGAAGGCGGTACTCACGTAGCCGGATTTCGACGTGCCTTGACTCGCACGTTGAAGGCCTATGCTGAACGCGAAAAGTTATTGGATAAGGTCAAGGTTGAAATCAATGGAGAAGATTTTCGCGAAGGATTGACCGGAGTCATTTCTGTCAAAGTAGCCGAACCCCAATTTGAAGGTCAAACCAAGACCAAATTGGGCAACAATGAAGTCAGTGGTGCAGTAGATTCAACCGTGGGTGAAATGCTGGACAACTTCCTGCAGGAGAATCCCAAAGAGGCCAAAATCATCGTTGACAAAGTGGTTCTAGCCGCACAAGCTCGTGCCGCTGCCCGAAAGGCCCGTGACATGGTTCAGCGCAAAGGCGCTATGAGTGGAATGGGATTGCCCGGTAAGTTGAGTGATTGTTCCAAAACTGATCCCCAAGTTTGTGAAATCTTCTTGGTAGAGGGTGATTCAGCGGGTGGAACAGCCAAACAAGGTCGTGACCGCGAATTCCAAGCCATCTTGCCTTTGCGAGGCAAAATCCTAAACGTAGAGAAAGCCCTGGAGCACAAAATCTATGACAACGAGGAAGTACGCAACATGTTTACCGCGTTAGGTGTACACATTGGAACCGACGAAGAAGGCAACAAAGAACTCAAGTTGGACAACCTGCGTTATCACAAGATCGTGATCATGACCGATGCTGACGTAGACGGTAGCCACATTCGCACCTTGATATTGACTTTGTTCTTCCGCTACATGAAGCGATTGATCGAGAGTGGATACGTCTACATTGCCACCCCTCCCTTGTACCAAGTGAAGAAGGGCAAAGAAAGCCGCTATTGCTGGACCGATGAGGAGCGCGATGGAATCATCAAGGAACTGGCTGGTGGAGGTCGTGAAGAAAGCGTTCACGTGCAGCGTTACAAGGGTTTGGGCGAGATGAATGCCGAGCAGTTATGGGAAACTACCATGGACCCCGCTCGTCGCGCATTGAAACGCGTATCGCTGGACAGCGCAGCAGAAGCCGACCGTGTATTCTCCATGCTGATGGGCGATGATGTCCCACCTAGAAGGGAATTCATTGAGGCGAACGCCAAATACGCCAATATCGACGCATAAAAAAGGCCCCGAAATCGGGGCCTTTTTTTATTCGTAACGAATGGCATTGATCAGGCTCATTCGCCGAACAAAGCGCAATGGAAGAAGCATTAACAGCATACAGAGTCCCAAAGCTGAGCCATTCACGATCCAAAGAGTACTGGGATCGATGGCAAACACAACCGAATCAATGTAATACTGTTCAGCATCCAAGCGAATCCAATGAAAGGCGTTTTGACCCCAAGCCAACCCCAGAGCCACGGCATTCCCTACGAGTAAGCCCAAACTGGCGATGACCAAGCCTTGCCACCAAAACACGCGTTGTATGCCGTCTCTCTGGGCCCCCATGGCTTGCAACAAGCCCACCAAAGCGGTTTGATCCAAAATCAAAATGAGCAAAGTAGTAGACAAAGCGATAGCCGCTACTGATACCATCAACAAAAGCATCACCCAAACATTGGTATCCAAAATCATCAGCCAATCAAACAAGGCCCTGTTTTGTGACTCTACAGAGGAAATGCGCAGCACACCTGCGGGCAGCATCGATTGAATGCGCAAGACGGCTTCTTGAACTTTCGCTGGACTGGCTTGTGCAGGAGCCCTCAATTCCCAACGATTCTGGGAAGCACCCGAAGGCATCATGGCTTCCAAAGTGAATTTGGGTAAGATGATGGTGTGCTGGTCAAATTCATCTAAGCCTTGCGACAGCAATCCCAAAACGGGATAGCGCCTGGCTCTTGAACGAACAGAATCACGGGCATCAGAAAAGAACAACAAGGTCAATTTGTCCCCTAATTGCACATTCATGCGACTGGCCAAGGATTTGGACATATACACGCCTTCACTTGCCGAAATATCGGCACCTGAAATCCGAGCGATGGCCGAAGAACTCATTCCCATGGCCAAAACCCCTTCAACTTCTTGCTGGCTTTTCGCAATGCAGGCCCGCTGAGCAACAGGCTCCAGAACCCAGTCTATACCTGAAGCCGACACGGCTGAATCTACCGATGAGGCTAAGCGGTTTGATAGGGGTTTCCATTCGGCCCCTTCTACGTTGGCAGCATCATCAATGATGTAATCTCCCTGGAGTTGAGACACTCTTTGGCCTATGGTTTGCTGAAAGCCCTGCAAGGCAAATATGGAAATCAGCACCGTAGCTACGCTCAAAGCCACCGCCAATATGGATAAAAGCACGATGCGCCGTGCCAAGCTTTTCTTTTCTTTTGCAAGAAAGCGCTTCGCTATGAACAAGGGCCAATTCATCCTGTCTATCAAAGGTAACGTACACCGGGCCTGCCTCCTTGCCCTAATATCAATTTTTTCAGGGCTGCTGCAGGCTCAAACCTTGCGCGTTGGAGCCGAGCGAACAGAGGCCTATTGGGCTGATTTGAGCGGAAAACGCATCGCTGTCGTGGCCAACCAAACCTCGAGACTGGGCACCGAACATTTGGTCGATTCTTTGCTAAAAGGCGGTATCCAGGTGGTCAAAGTTTTCTCACCTGAACATGGATTTCGCGGCCATGCAGCAGCCGGAGAACACGTCGCCAATGGCCGAGATGCGAACACCCAATTGCCCATTGTCAGTTTGTATGGAAGTCATTTCAAGCCCAGCCCGGCAGACTTGGCCGATGTCGATGCCGTGGTATACGACATTCAAGACGTCGGTGTTCGATTCTACACTTACTTGAGCACATTGCACTATTGCATGCAGGCCTGCGCAGAAAACCGCAAGCCCCTATGGGTGTTGGACCGCCCCAACCCCAACGCATTTTACATAGCTGGCCCTATTTTAGAAGCGAACATCAGCAGCATGGTGGGCCTTCACCCCATTCCATTGGTTCACGGCATGACCTTAGGCGAATTGGCCCAAATGATCAATGGAGAAGCATGGCTAGGACTCCCCAAGACCCGCAACAGCAGCCTGCGTTGCGACCTTCACGTCATCAGCATAGAAGGATGGAAACGCAGCGACGAGTACATTTTGCCCATCGCACCTAGCCCCAATTTACCGACTCAAACCTCCATTTACCTCTATCCCAGTTTGGGTCTATTGGAAGGCACTTGTTTGAGCATGGGCCGAGGCACTCCCATGCCTTTTGAATGCTACGGTGCCCCCTGGCTCATGGCAAGCAACGGATACCGGGATACCTTTACCCCTATAAGCATCCCTGGGAAAGCTGTGCATCCGCCGTACGAAGGACAATTGTGTCAGGGAATACGATTGGACAGCCATTACATCGAAATCATTCGAAACAAACCTGTTTTGTTGTTGCCCTTCTTAATCAACCCCTACAAGGTAGCGCCTCCCTCAATCAAGGAGAATTATTTCAAATCGTTTTTAACCAAATTGGCCGGAACCGCTGAATTGCAAGCCGCCATAGAACGAGGAGATGAACTTTGGAAAATCCAGGCCTCCTTTGAACCGGGATTGCGGGCTTTTGCCGAAAAACGGCAGCCATACCTGCTTTACCCTTGAGGAAATTTTATCTTTGTGCCATGAAAAGAATGGCCATTTTAAGCCTCTCCATACTCGGCATGTGGGCTTGTCAGGACGCAGGAATAGAGAAAGGCACACCATTGAACGAACAAGAGGCCGTTCGGATTGATGCCGCTTTGAACGATTTTCTGGAAAATGAGAAAAAGGAAGCCGTTGTCTTTGGCCGAACCCAAGAAGTTTGCCAATCGGAAGGATGTTGGTTCAACTACGAACTCGAAACCAGCAGCATCAAAGCCTTAGAGGCATTCGAAAACCGAAAGTTGGGACCCTTGGGTTCCTTGTATGTCGAATTGGAAGAAGGAGTCACCATTCCGACCGACATGAGCAAAGGAGATGTGTACTGCACCGGCAAATTTGGCGTCAAGCCTTCTGAGGAGGACAGCAGCCAATGCCAAGTGTATTTCAAGGCGAGCGGAGTTCGCTACAAACCGTAAGC
>JALRLA010000058.1 GCA_023254645.1 Bacteroidia bacterium | reverse complement strand
GGAGCCAAGCTGGTGAATGCCATGTCGAACTCGACAGTTCCTAAGTTTACGGTTATTGTCGGCAATAGTTACGGGGCTGGCAATTACGCCATGTGCGGAAAGGCCTATGACCCTCGTTTGATCATAGCCTGGCCTGGTGCCAAAATTGCTGTTATGGGAGGCGCTCAAGCCGCCCAAACCCTGTTGCAAATCGAAAAGGCCAGTCTCAAAGCCCAAGGGCACGAGATCGATCCTGAAAAGGAAAAAGAGCTGTTGGATACCATTACCCAACGCTACGAGAAACAAACGACCGCCTATTATGCCGCCGCTCGCTTGTGGGTCGATGCCATCATTGATTCGCGGGCGACCAGAACCTGGATTTCCAAAGGCATCGAAGCGGCCAACCAGGCACCAATAGCTCCTTTCAATGTGGGCATTTTGCAAACCTGAGCATGGCAACTATAACCGAAGAAAACTACTTGAAGGCCTTGCTGGCCTTGGTCTCTGAGCCGGGAAACGACCGCGGATGTGGCTCGGTGAGTGAATTGGGCCAACGCCTAGGCGTATCGGTTCCCACGGCCAATAGCATGGTGAAAAACCTGCATGCCAAAGGGCTGATTGAATACGAAAAATACAAGCCCTTGACCTTGACCCAGGCCGGCCGCCGAGCCGCTGGTTTGATTGTGCGCAAGCACCGATTGACCGAGATGTTTTTGGTCGATGTCATGGGTTTTGGCTGGGAAGAGGTGCACGAGATTGCCGAGCAAATCGAGCACATTGACAGCGAGGCATTGTTCAGTCGCATGGATCGAATGTTGGACCACCCCACGGTTGACCCCCACGGTTCTCCCATCCCTGATGCCGAGGGCCGGTTTGAAACCGTCATGTATGCCAATCTATCTGAAAGTCAAGTGGGAAAGCGCTTTGAGCTCAAAGCTTTGAGCCAAAGTACCAGTGAATTCTTGACCTATTTGACCGAGCGAGGCATGGGCATAGGCAGTGAATTAGAGATTTTGTCGGTTGAGCCCTTTGATGCGTCAATGCGGGTTCGATTAAACGGACAAGAAGAGCTCGTGCTCAGCGAGCGAGTTTGCCAGATGTTGCTGGTAGATCCCCTTTGAGTATGGTTTAGCGGGGCCACGCACCGATCTTTGCCCCGTGAACGTACTGTCGGCTGAAAACCTCCACAAGACCTGGAACGAGAAAACCCTGTTTCAAGGCATCACCTTTGGATTGAGCAAAGGAGACAAAGTGGCTTTGGTGGCCGCCAACGGATCAGGCAAAACCAGTTTGTTGAACATCCTTACCCAACGGGACAAACCCGATGAAGGAGTGGTGAGCATTCGCAAAGAATTGCATTGGGCCTACCTCTCGCAAGAACCCGATCTGGATGACAAGGCCAGCATTCTCGACAATGTGTTTTTGAGTGATGCCCCAGCCGTGCGAGCCGTTCGCGACTACGAGGCCGCTTTGGAACAACACAGTGTGCAAGCGTCTTCGGTGACAGAAAAAGCCCTAGACGCAGCCATGGAGGCGGTCACTCGATACGAAGCCTGGGACTTGGAAGCCCGAGCCAAAACCGTATTGGGTAAGTTGAATATTCACAATGTAGGTCAGCCGGTAGCGCAGTTGAGCGGCGGTCAGCGAAAGCGATTGGCCTTGGCTAGGGTGCTGTTGGAAGAGCCTGATTTGCTCGTCATGGACGAGCCCACCAACCATTTGGACATTGAGATGATCGAGTGGCTGGAAGAGCAGCTGATGGCCAAGTCACTGACCCTGTT
>JALRLA010000005.1 GCA_023254645.1 Bacteroidia bacterium | reverse complement strand
AGTTGGCTTCTGAAATGACCCTGTCGGTAAAATCTTGGGGAAACAAGGAGCAGATTCGCACGACTGCCGAAATGGCGTTGTCAATAATTAATTTGCGGGTAGCCGAATGCTGAACCAATTGATGGCAAGCCTCCCAAGTTTCTTCATTCTTTGTGTAATTCGACGACCAAATGGGCCTGTATACGCTGGGGGTTGGGTACCAATAGCTTGATTTTGAGCAGTGAAAAAACCCATTAACGGTGAACAATATGTCGCTGGCGCTGATGTTGCCACCAACAATGCTCCGAACAGCAACACCCGATAGGGATGGAAAGTCGCTTTCGGTCAATTGAAGTTGGCTTTCAAAGGTGTCACAACCCTCGTAGCAATAATGGCTAGTGTTCGGAAAAACGGTAGATTTATCTTCCGATAAATAAATGGTCTTGCTGAACACGGAAGTGGAAGACTGGGCTTGTGCATCAAGACCAATGAAAAACAAGGCCAACAAGGCCAATAGGCTTGCCCCGGTACGTGGTATGTATGAAAAACGCATAATTGGGTTCATTCTGGGTATAACAAATATCAGTTCTTAGATTGAAATACGAAAAAGCGGTTGAGGTTCATTGGGGTTTGAAGAATTTTGCGAAATTTTGATGTTCTACAAGTGATATGAAATATTCAAAATATGCCTTAGGAGCCTGTGGCCTTCTTTTTTTAGGATACGCAGTGGGAACCTACATTTCCCAAGAGTCTATGAATATCGAACCAGAAGAGGAAGAAACCTCGCTGTTGATTTCAACTGACAACATGAAGGTTTTACCGAAGCCAGATTGGGGTGGCAAAACCAACCTGAGCGTGTTACACCCTTTAGGGTTGGTTCAGACCAAAAAAGAGACCAATAGCATCACCGATACCGACCGCTGGTTCGAGGTCAATGACTTGCAGTCACCATTATACGATGTAGACCCTGAATCGGGCACTGTACCGATGAATGTTCCCAAAAAGTTTGATGAAGACAACAAACTCATTAAGGGTATACATCAGGCCGACCACAACATTTACCTCTACGGTCCAAACTTTGCCAAAACACGATACATGGTCATTTTTAATGCCGAAAACACTGAGGCGTTGTACGTTTTAGACTTGTCAAACTACCAAACACTACCCCGGGTTAAACCCGACGAGGCTAGATTTGCCGAACCCAGCGTGCGCTGGGCCCAATTGGACAACCAAGTGCTTTATA
>JALRLA010000382.1 GCA_023254645.1 Bacteroidia bacterium | reverse complement strand
GATCAATTCGTCGCCGACTTGGCCGCGTCTTGCCGCTGCGCCATTCAAGCCAATGATTCCCGTTCCACGGTCTCCGGCAATGATGTAGGTTTCGAAACGTTCCCCGTTGTTGTTGTTGACAATCAAAACCTTTTGATTGGGGACCATTCCGGCCGCATCGACCAGGTCCATGTCAATGGTAATGGAACCGGTATAATTCAGTTCAGTTTGAGTCAAACGAACGTTGTGGATTTTGCTTTGAAGGACTTCAATAAGCATGTCGAGGCAAAGGTAAATCCAAAAATGCGATTCAGCCTGACCGTAGATTGCTATTTTCGCAGCAATGCAGTACACTTCTGAAGTTGTGGAACAGGCGGTTGAAGCCTTGTCGGGTTTTCCGGGAATTGGGCGAAGAACCGCGCTGCGCTTGGTGATGCACTTGTTGAAGCGACCAGATATGGAAGTGGCCCGCATGGCCGAAGCTCTGTTGAAATTGAAAACAGACCTTTTTGTTTGCAAAATTTGCAACAATGTAAGCGATGGGGAAACCTGCCAAGTTTGCAGCAATCCGGCCCGAGAAGCTTCACTGATTTGCGTGGTGGAAGATTATTCCGATCAAATGGCCATCGAATCAACCGGTCAATACCGAGGAGTTTATCACATTCTCGGCGGGCTCATTAGCCCTATGGATGGAATTGGCCCAGAAGACATTCACGTCAATTCGCTACTCAAGCGAGCCGAAGATGGCTCTGTCAATGAGGTTATTATGGCCCTCAGCGCGACGGTTGAAGGCGATACTACCATGTATTATTTGGCCCGAAAACTCAAGGATTATGGCGTAAAAACCTCCTGCATCGCCCGAGGCATTGCCGTAGGAGGCGAGATTGAGTATGCCGATGAAATCACACTGGCCCGCAGCCTTCAGCAACGAACCCCTTATAGCGTCTAAGCATGGATTTATCAGTCGTCATCGTCAATTACAACGTCAAGCACTTTCTCGAACAGGTGCTTCTTTCGGTGGAGAAGGCGAGCCGCGGTCTGAAGGTGGAAACCTGGGTGGTGGACAACAATTCCGTAGATGGAAGTGTGGACATGCTTCGCGTAAAATTTCCAGATGTTAAGCTGATTGCCAATACGGAGAATACCGGTTTTTCTAAAGCGAACAACCAAGCCATACGTCAAAGCAGCGGTGAGTTTATTCTGCTGCTGAACCCTGACACCGTGGTTCAAGAAGATACCTTTCACCAATGTTTGGCTTACATGCGTTCGAATCCCTCTGTCGGCGGATTAGGCGTTCGCATGATAGACGGTAAGGGCCGTTTTTTGCCCGAGAGCAAACGCGGACTTCCTAGCCCCAAAGTGGCGTTGTACAAAATGAGTGGACTCTCGACCCTGTTCCCCAAAAGCCGGGAATTCGGTCGCTACCACTTGAAGTACTTGCCCGAATTTGAGACCCATGAAATCGATGTATTGGCAGGGGCTTTCATGATGATGCCCAAACGGGTTTTGGATGAAATCGGTTTGCTCGATGAGCGCTTCTTTATGTACGGAGAAGACATTGATTTGAGTTACCGCATCACCTTGGCAGGGTATAAAAATGTCTATTTCCCAGGGACGACCATCATTCACTACAAGGGTGAGAGTACAAAAAAAGGCTCGGCCAATTATGTGAAAGTGTTCTACAATGCCATGGTTCTGTTTGCCCAAAAACACTATTCGGGGCCCATGGCGGGATCTTTTGCTCGCATCATTTCAGTGGCCATCTATGTGCGGGCTCTGATGGCATTGGTGCATCGATTGGGAAAACGAGTGGCTTTGCCTTTGGTTGATTTTTTCAGTGCCTTGGTGGCCTTTTCCTTTTTGGCGAATTACTGGGAAATCAATCACAAGTTTGTTCGAGGCTATTATCCCGATGCCTACTACGGCTTGCATTTGCCGGCTTATACTTTAGTGCTCATGGCCTTTGTCTATCTCAGCGGTGGTTACGATCGCCCTCTGTCGTTTCGACGAACCTTGAGAGGAGCGGCGGCCGGCGCTTTGGTCTTGCTCGCACTTTACGGGTTACTGCCAAAAGATTGGCAGTTTTCTCGTGCCATTTTGGGTTTGGGGTCCATGTTTGCAGCCGCCATCTTTGAAATCAGCCGATTTGTGTTCAGTCGAGGGCAGCTGTTCTCTTCCCGAATGGATACGGCCCGGAAAATAGCCATTGTGGCTGGTGAAGAAGAATGTACTCGAATTCGCAATTTGCTATTGCAAAGTCATATCGATGCCGATGCCATGCATTGGGTTTCCGTACAAGAACCTAAGCCCCTTGGGGCCATTGCCGGGCTTTCTCAGCTGTCGGAATTGGTCGAGGTTCATCGCATCAACACCCTGATTTTTAGCGGAAAAGACGTGGGTAGCGATCGAATCATGGCCTTCATGACTTCTTCTCATCGAAGAGGATTACAGGTGAAAATTGCCCCTGAACGAAGCAATGCGATCATTGGTTCAGATTCCAAAGATGAGCCGGGAGAACTCTTTACCGTTGATGTTCGCCATCGCCTTTCCGAACCTCAGCACCGCCGAAACAAGCGCATCATGGATGTCGCGTTTTCGCTGTTGGGATTACTGTTGTTGCCCCTGCTTCTGTGTTTTAAAAATGCCCGAAAGAGCATTCGGTATATCCCTTTGGTGTTGATGGGCGGTAGAACCTGGGTGGGTTATGGGCAGCATACCTCAGCTCCTGATTTGCCTCAATTGAAACCGGGGGTTTGGTCAGCGGCTGGAAAATTTGCGGGTACCACCTTTGAAAATGATGCCTTGTTCCTCTATGCCCGTGATTATTCGGTTTATTTGGATGTGGAACTGATCTGGAACGCCCTACGCTTGAATCAATGAATGCCTACGAAATAAAGAGACTCATTCGTGTCATTTTGATGCTGTTGGCTTTGCTGATTAGCATTGCTACTTTATT
>JALRLA010000320.1 GCA_023254645.1 Bacteroidia bacterium | reverse complement strand
CGGGCACGGCGGGACGGCCCGCCTAGCCTGCAATTGGCCGACGCGCGCCAGAGCGTGCCCAGTCGGTCTGCTATGTATCTGAATTACTGATAATTAAACATCAGATATCGATTCTTTTCCATTTTCCGCAACTGGTGTCATGACTTGATAGAAGACAGCCGCGATTCTGCTTCTTACGAAGAATTCGAATGGGAAGTCATTCGCGCTTTGGCCACTGAACCTGGAATCTCAGCCGACGACTACAACAACCGCAGCATCAGCAACGAAGAGTTAACCCAGCGCTTGTTCGAGAGCTTGAGTCAGCGCTATCAGGCCAAAACCCAACACATGGCTACCACGGCTTACCCGGTATTCAACCGCATTCGCCAAGAACAAGGGGAGCGCATCGAAAATGTCGTGGTTCCCTTGACCGATGGTATTCATGATTTCCAACTGCACGTGGGCATGCAAAAAGCCCTCGATACTGAGTGCCGCAGCATGATTCAAGATTTGGAGAAGTCTAGCACCTTGCAAACCATCGATGATGAATGGAAAGAGCATTTGCGTGAATTGGATGATCTGAAGCAGAGTGCCAACAACGCTCAGTACGAGCAAAAAGATCCCTTGTTGATTTACAAGTTGGAGAGTTTTGAACTGTTCGGTCAAATGCTGAGACGCATCAATCAAAGCGTATTGGGATCCTTGTACAAGACACGAATCAAAGAGAACGATGCGGTTTCTGAGTCTCGCGGACCCCAGCGCCGTGAAGAACCCAAAGTTCAAGCCCACAAAGACGAATTCGAACAGGCTCCTCAAGGCCAAGCGGCCCCTGCACAAGCCCCTCGCCGACAAGCACCTTTGGTGAACGAATTGAAAGTGGGTCGCAACGATCCTTGTCCTTGCGGAAGCGGCAAGAAATTCAAGCAATGCCACGGCCAAGCTTAGAGAAATCCAAGACTCCCAACGAAGATTACTACTTCGAAAACGGGTATTTGGTTTTCACCGAAGCGTACCACCTGAAACGCGGTTTTTGCTGCGGTTCAGGCTGTAGGCATTGTCCCTATTCGCCCAAGCATATCAAGGGAAACCGACAGAGCAAATAATCGTTATTTTGTGTACAAGGGGTGGAAACCTTGGCCCAGATTGGCTAGATGCTGCAGTATCTTTGAGGAGTGAATCAGCCCTTACAGTCAGCCATGATATCGGTCTTTTACAAAGACGGATTGGAACCCATTGTCAAAGCCCTTCACGCGCAAGGCACCGTATTGTACTCCACAGGCGGAACCCGTGCTTTCATTGAAAATCTTGGCTTACCCTGCGTGGCTGTCGAGGACCTGACGGCCTACCCTAGCATTTTAGGAGGCCGCGTCAAAACCCTTCACCCCAAGGTATTTGGTGGCATTTTAGCCCGTCGCGAACTGGCCGAAGATTTGGCTGAATTGGCCCAGTACGAAATCCCCACCTTTGACTTGGTCATGGTGGACTTGTACCCCTTCAGCGAAACGGTGGCTGGTGGCGGGTCAGAATCTGACATCATCGAAAAAATCGACATCGGAGGGGTTTCCTTGATTCGTGCCGCGGCTAAAAATCACGCCCATTGTACCATTGTGTCTGACCGCAAGCAGTACAGCCGCTTTTTGGAATTGATTGAATCGCAGAATGCGAGCTTGAACCTGGCCCAGCGCAAGCAGTTTGCTGCAGAGGCTTTCCAAACTACAGCTGCCTATGACAGCGCCATTTCCCAGTGGTTTGCTGGCTCCTCTAGCATGGCCTTGCGCTACGGTGAAAACCCGCACCAAAAAGGAGTGTTCGAAGGCGATTTGAGCCAAATATTTGACAAAATTCAGGGCAAGGAACTCTCGTACAACAACCTATTGGACGTTGATGCCGCCGTAAACCTAATGCAAGAGTTCTCGCATGAGGCCGGCAAAACCTTTGTCATCATCAAACACAACAACGCCTGCGGTGTGGCCACACGCGAATCGGAACTAAAAGCTTGGACCGACGCCTTGGCCTGCGACCCTGTATCGGCATTCGGTGGTATTCTCGCCGTCAATGGTCACATCGATGCGGCCGTAGCAGCAGAAATCAACAAGCTATTCTTTGAGGTCCTGATTGCGGAATCTTACAGCGACGAAGCCAGAGCGCTCTTGGCCGCCAAAGAAAGCCGCATCCTACTCATTTTGAAATCTGGGATTGAATTACCCACACAAATACGTCGCAGCACCTTGAATGGCTATTTGGTTCAAGACAGAGATGCCCAGAGTGAAACTCCGGCTGACATGAAGCCTGTAACAGAAATTCATCCTACACAAGAGCAACTTGAAGACTTGGAATTCGCCTTGAAATTGGCCAAACAGACCAAGAGCAATACCATCGTGTTGAGCAAGAACAAGCAATTGTTGGCCAGCGGCACTGGGCAAACCAGCCGTGTAGATGCCTTAAACCAAGCCATTGAGAAAGCCAACCGCTTTGGATTTGACTTAGAAGGAGCGGTCATGGCCTCTGATGCCTTCTTCCCCTTCCCCGACTGTGTAGAGATTGCTGACAAAGCCGGAATCACTGCGGTGGTTCAACCGGGTGGCAGCATCAAAGACCAAGCGAGCATTGACTATTGCAATGCCAATGGCATGGCCATGGTCATCACGGGTATTCGTCACTTCAAACACTAATTCATGCTGTACAGACTCATCAAATTCTTCTTATTCTTGATGCCTCCCGAACAGGCACATGAATTTGCCTTGAAGAGTCTGCGCACCGCCCTGAAATTGCCCCTTATCGGGTCTTGGCTGAAATCCAGCTTTCGCCCCGAGAACAGCGAACCTGTTCAGGTAGGCGGTATAAATTTCCCCAACCCTGTAGGTTTGGCCGCGGGCTTTGACAAGGATGCCAAATGGCTGCACATGCTGAAGGACCTTGGATTCGGCTTTGTAGAGGTCGGAACCGTTACCCCCAAACCCCAAGACGGGAACCCCAAACCCAGATTGTTTCGCTTGCCCTCTGATCGCGCCTTGATCAACCGCATGGGCTTCAACAACCAAGGATTGGATGCCATGGTGCAGCGTTTGAAAAATCGACCCGAAGGTTTGATTGTGGGAGGAAACATCGGCAAAAACAAGATTACCCCGAACGAAGAAGCCATTCAAGACTACATTCTCGGATTTGAGGCACTCTACGACCATGTCGATTACATTGCGGTCAACATCAGTAGCCCCAACACCCCTGGGTTGCGCGATTTGCAAGAAGAAGGATTCATTGTAGGCCTTTTCGAAGAATTGCAAAAAAGAAGAGCCACCAAGACCGCTCACAAACCCATTTGGATCAAAATTGCCCCTGACTTCAGCAATGCCGCTTTACACGGCTTGGTAGAGACCCTAAAAAAAGCCAAAGTCGACGGTATCATTGTCAGCAATACGACCGTGAGTCGAGAGGGCTTGAGTTATTCCGATTCCCATATCTCAAGCATTGGAGCAGGTGGCCTGAGCGGAGCTCCCGTCTTTGAAACGTCCAACAGAGCTTTGGCCGAAGTGGCTCTGCACGTGGGTGGAGAGATCCCCCTTATTGGAGTTGGCGGTATTTTCAATGCCTACGACGCCAATGAGAAATTCTTGAGAGGCGCACAGTTGGTGCAAGTCTATACCGGCTTCATTTACGAAGGGCCTTGGATCGTGAAAAACATCATCAAGGACTTGAAAAGTCTGTAATTACCAGTTGCCGTCAGCCAAAGCTGCTACTTTACCCCAGGAGGAGGTCCCATCAATTCCCCGTTTCCACTAGGAAGAACTGAACCTTGTTCACCCAATACGCGGTTTCTCCCAACCACCAGAGTTCATAGCGCAACTCCCAACGCTTCTTTCCTTTTTCAAGGGTGATGACATAGCGAGTAGCCGGAAACCCATTGGCTGATCGCAATTCCAATTTCTCCGGTCTGATTCGCACATTTCGCCAAGAAAAATTTTGTTTGGCTATTTGATTGCGCCATTTGAAAAAACTTTTCTGGAATTGATATACATAGTTCTTGTATTGACCTTGAACCATGGCCATGGGAGAAGCCGTATCGTGCATGCGCAATTCACGCACAAATTGTTGCTCGGAAACAAAGCCATAACCCGGTACGGCGCGTTTGTTTTGTATCCAAGCCACCAAGGTATCTAGTGCTTCCTGACTGGAGGCAAAGCCCGGGGCTGGCAATATCACCTCTGCCGTATCGTTTTTATCGCCAAAGGGCCAATGCGCGGCAATCAGAGAGTCTAGAAAATTTCTTCGGGTAGAATCGATTGTCTGCGAACAGCCCACGCT
>JALRLA010000237.1 GCA_023254645.1 Bacteroidia bacterium | reverse complement strand
AGTCATACGCCCAGAGTATGGTCAATTCCTGGCCCTATTTGAACGTAAATCGAGTCTATGCCGATGCTTACAAACAAGTGACCACTGGAAACGGAGAGAAATACCCCGATGTGAGCAAGGCCATTGACCGTGCGGTTCAGGAGGGAAGCCTCTTTGTCAATTACCAAGGTCACGGCGGTGAAAAGGGCTGGGCACAGGAATCCTTTTTGGATGTGCCCATGATTCAAGCCTGGAAAAATCCGTACCGCATGCCGGTATTGTTCACGGCTACTTGTGAGTTCAGTCGATTCGATGATCCCGAGCATCAAAGTGCGGGGGAGTTGGCGCTCTTGAATCCCAGCGGCGGTGCCGTAGGATTGATGTCCACCACTCGATTGGTCTATGTTTCCGGGAACTCCGAAATCAACCGAGATTTTTGGACCAAATACGGCTTTCCCAAAGTAGGGGAGCCGGTTCCAACCTTGGGTGAGGTCTTTCAACGAATGAAGAATAGACCCTCACTGAATTCGGAAGACAACAAGTTTGCTTTGCTCGGAGATCCCTCCATGCGATTGGCCTTTCCTGAACATCTGATCATCATTGACAGCATCAACGACATTCCCGAAGTCATTTTTGATGATACCATACGCGCTTTTTCTGTGGTGAAGGTAAAGGGCCACATCAGCGAGCGCCAAAAAGGGTACTTCAAAGGCTTCAATGGAGTCTGCAGCATCAAAGTTTTCGATAAGCCCATCAATCGCAGTACCCTGAACAACGACGGTAGTTCCGACCCTGTAGATTTTCAAGATTGGGCCAGTATTTTATTCAACGGGGAAGTCAGTGTCGTCGATGGTGCTTTCTCGTTTGTATTTACCGTTCCCAAAGACATCAATTACAACATTGGATTGGGTCGCGCTCAGTTCTATGCTCACAATGGAGAAACCGATGCCATGGGGGCCTGGAGCTTTTTGATTGGCGGCAGTGAGGCCATTACCGAGTTGGATACCTCTGGGCCTGAAGTTCGAGCCTATTTGGAAGATACCACTTTCGTAGCAGGAGCCGTAGTTCCGGCAACCTCAACCTTT
>JALRLA010000232.1 GCA_023254645.1 Bacteroidia bacterium | reverse complement strand
CATGTTGCATTAACCCCCAACCTTCTGCACTAACAGCGGAAACAAAAACATCAATTGAACAATACCAATCTTTTAATTCCTGATGGTAGGTTACTTGAGTGAACGATTGATTGCCTTTGATTCCCAAGCCAGAACCACCCACTACTTGAATTTGGGCTCTGGGACTGATGAAGTATTCGGCTCCTAAAATCCATTGAGTATGCAGTTTGGTCTCGTACGAGGCGACATCGGTCGTGGTTCGAGTAAACTGAGCTTTGATGGAGTCGGTTACAACCTGCAAGGGGTCAGCGTCTTTGAGTTGACTGGTAACACTGGTATCCAAGCCTGACCAGGTCCACTGGGCCGGGCCCATGTTGTGGGTTTGGGCAGCCATATCCCACTTGATGTAGGCCCCAAGGTTTTTGGCACTCGCGCTGAATCTCCATTTCTCATTGGCCCTATATACAGCACCCAACCCCAAGGCAGCACCCTTGTTGCCAAGTCCCGCGTTCAAAGCGTCGATAATGGCTCCTTGTGCGTCGTAACCAGAATCGGTCAGTTGGTTGACATCGATTCCCAACAGCGAACTTCTACCGGAAAGAGCAGCAGAACTCTGAATTTCGTAAATGGTTTGCTGGTTGTCCAAGGTCAAGATTCGAGCATAGGCCTCGTCGAGCTCCATGTGCATCAATCCATTGATTTTGCTATAGCTCAGACCCACATTCAATTTATTCGAAACGGCACGGCCGAAACTGAATTTTGATTCCGCATAGCTCAAAAGGGATGTGCCCGAAAAGTCCAAATCAGCCGTTTTCCCGTAATACTCAGCGTTTCCGAATGCGATCAATCCCAGCAAATCTTTTGGAGCCAAAGCATTGGTCATTCCATTCACAGTTTGAGAGAATGAAAAATAGGATTTCCGAGTTCCAAAGCCCAGGTTAAGGCCTGTTTTTATATTGATCTCGGCCCCAAATTGGCTACCGGGTGTTTGGATGAATTCTCTGATCGTGTTTTCAGCCGCTGTGGCGGGATCAAACAGGGTAGGCAAGCTCAATCCGTGGGTGCGACCCATAGCTGTGCTGAATAGGC
>JALRLA010000046.1 GCA_023254645.1 Bacteroidia bacterium | reverse complement strand
CGGTTATCAAAAAGCCCGATGGAAGCATTGTGTTTGAAATGAAGAATGTGGAAGTGCCCAAAGGTTGGAGCCAAGTGGCCACCGACATTATGGCACAAAAGTATTTCCGCAAAGCAGGAGTACCTCAGGCAGACGGTAGTTTGGGTAGTGAGACATCAGCAAAGCAAGTGGTTCATCGTTTGGCTGATACGTGGCGTCATTGGGGAGAGCAGCACGGTTATTTTGCTTCAGAGGCAGATGCAAAGATTTTCTACGACGAGTTGGTCTACTCGATGTTGAACCAGGAATCAGCTCCCAATTCTCCTCAGTGGTTCAATACCGGTTTGCACCATAGCTATGCCATCACTGGCAAGCCTCAGGGACACTACTACGTGGATCCCATTACAGAAAAGTTGATGAAGTCTACCAGCGCTTACGAGCGTCCTCAGCCCCATGCTTGTTTCATTTTGTCGGTTGACGATGATTTGGTGAACGAAGGTGGTATCATGGATTTGTGGGTTCGTGAAGCACGTATTTTCAAATACGGTTCGGGTGTGGGAACCAACTTCTCACGCATTCGGGGTGCAGGAGAAAAATTGTCTGGTGGTGGAACCAGCTCCGGTTTGATGAGCTTCTTGAAAATTGGTGATCGCGCTGCGGGAGCCATCAAGAGTGGTGGTACTACCCGTCGCGCAGCCAAAATGGTTTGCTTGGACTTGGATCACCCCGAGGCTTTGGAATTCATCAACTGGAAGAAAGAAGAAGAAAAGAAAGTAGCGGCCTTGATTGATGCCGGCTACTCCAACGACTATGAGGGTGAAGCCTACGCCACCGTTTCTGGTCAGAATAGCAACAATTCTGTGCGCATTCCCAATCGTTTCTTCGAAGCCTTGAAGAAAGAGGAAGACTGGGGCTTCACAGCTCGCAGCACAGGCGAAGTAATGAAAAGCGTGCCCGCTACCGAAGTATGGGACAACATTGGCTCAGCCGCTTGGGCTTGTGCCGATCCTGGAGTTCAGTACGACGACACCATAAACCAATGGCACACTTGCCCAGAGGGTGGTCGCATCAATGCATCTAACCCCTGCTCTGAATACATGTTCTTGGACAACACGGCCTGCAACTTGGCTTCCCTGAACTTGCGCAAATTCTTCAACGATACCGAGAAGACCTTCAATGTAGAGAACTTGGAATACAGTGCCCGTTTGTGGACCACCGTCTTGGAGATTTCGGTATTGATGGCTCAGTTCCCCTCCAAAGAGGTGGCTCAGTTGAGTTACGATTACCGCACCTTGGGTCTGGGTTATGCCAACTTGGGTTCCGTTTTGATGTGTGCCGGTATTCCTTACGATAGCAAAGAAGCCAGTGCTATTTGCGGAGCGGTTTCTGCGATCTTGACCGGTACGGCCTATGCTACTTCAGCTGAGATGGCTGCGGTGAAGGGTCCATTCCGCATGTATGAGAAGAACAAAAAGCACATGTTGCGCGTCATTCGCAACCATCGCTATGCGGCCTACAATACGCCTTTGGCTTTTGAAGGATTGGATATCAAGCCCGTGTGCATCGACGAGAAGTTCTGCCCCGATTACTTGTTGAAATCGGCTTGCAACTCTTGGGACAAAGCAGTTCAGTGGGGTGAGAAACACGGTTTCCGCAACGCTCAAGCCACCGTTATTGCTCCGACTGGAACCATCGGTTTGTTGATGGATTGCGATACCACCGGTATTGAGCCTGACTTCGCCTTGGTGAAGTACAAAAAGCTTTCTGGCGGCGGATACTTCAAAATCGTCAACCAGTCTGTACCCGTAGCCTTGAGAAATTTGGGTTACAGCGAGGAAGAGACTGCGGCGATCGTGAACTATGCCAAAGGTCACCAGACCTTCAAGGGCGCTCCCCACATCAATCACGAGTCTTTGAAGTCTTTGGGCTTCAATGATGCTGACTTGGCCGTTTTGGAAAAAGAGGCCCCCATGGCCTTTGAAATTGGATTTGTATTCAACCAGTGGACCTTGGGTGAAGAGTGCATGGCTCGTTTGGGCTTCAGTGCCGAAGAATACAACAGCCCCAAATTCAACATGTTGAAGGCTCTTGGATTCACGGGTTCTCAAATCAACGAAGCCAACGTTTTCGTGGCCGGTACCATGACCATTGAGGGTGCTCCTCATTTGAAGGAAGAACACTACCCTGTGTTCGATTGTGCCAACAAGTGCGGTTCTACCGGTGTTCGTTACATTCATCCCTTTGCTCACATTCGCATGATGGCGGCGGCTCAGCCCTTCATGTCAGGTGCCATTTCCAAGACCATCAACTTGCCAAATGAAGCCAACGAGGACGATATCAAAGATTGTTACGAGTTGAGCTGGAAGTTGGGCTTGAAAGCCAACGCCCTATACCGCGATGGTTGCAAGTTGAGTCAGCCTTTGAGCAACAAGTCTGAAAACGCTGAAGAGGTCGAGGAGACAGCTGAAGAAGTAAGCGCAGTTGCGGCTACCACTAAGCCTGAAGACTTGACCCCTGATCAAGTTTTGGAAGCGGCCAAGCGCATTTTGAGTGCCAGCCCTGATACCAAATTCAAGCGCCAGTTGTCCAACATCGTTGAGAAGAAGCGCTTGCCCAACCGCCGCAATGGGTTTACCCAAAAAGGCCGTGTAGGAGGTCAAACCATCTTTGTTCGCACCGGTGAATACGATGACGGAACCTTGGGTGAAATCTTCATCGACATGCACAAAGAAGGTGCAAGCTTCCGTTCTTTGATGAACTGCTTCTCAATTGCTATTTCGGTGGGATTGCAGTACGGTGTTCCCTTGGAAGAGTTCGTTGACAAGTTTGCTTTCACTCGATTTGAGCCTAGCGGCATGGTTGAAGGCCACCCCAACGTAAAGAATGCTACCTCGATTGTAGACTATATCTTCCGCTTGCTCGGCTTTGAGTACTTGCACCGCGATGATCTGGTTCAAGTGAAGCCTAGCGATTTGCGCCCTGCTGAGACGCCAAAGGCTGAAGCTCCTGTTATCAGCGAGTTCCGTCCGGTGTTCAACCCTGAGCCCGTTGAGACGGTTTCAAGCCAAACCAGCAGCCAAACCAGCCTGAACTTGGAAGGTGTAACCTTGCAAAAGAAGGATGTTCAAGACCACATGCGCGAGATACAGTCAGATGCACCTGCCTGCAATGTATGCGGACACATCACGGTTCGTTCTGGTACTTGTTACAAGTGCTTGAACTGCGGAAATAGCTTGGGTTGCAGCTAAAAGAAAAAACAAACAACAACCTATACCACCGATTGGGGCCGCGCAAGCGGCCCTTTTCGTTCGGGGACAGTGAAGGCGGTTCAAATCGGTTACCTTTGCAGGGATTCTACAGCAATGGCTTTTGAGAAAGTAAAACGCAGCGACAACTACAGTGAGTGGTACAACAACCTGGTAAAACAGGCAGATTTGGCTGAGCATAGCGCCGTCAAGGGTTGCATGGTCATCAAACCTTACGGCTACGCGATTTGGGAAAACATGCAAAAGGAATTGGACCGCATGTTCAAGGAAACAGGTCACACCAATGCCTATTTCCCCTTGTTTGTTCCCAAGAGTTTGTTTGAGAAGGAAGAAAAGAATGCCGAAGGCTTTGCCAAAGAATGTGCGGTGGTCACCCATTATCGCTTGAAAGCCGATCCTGATAAGCCCGGATCCTTGATGGCCGATCCTGATTCCCGATTGGAAGAAGAATTGGTGGTTCGACCCACTTCGGAGGCCATCATTTGGAATACTTATAAGAACTGGATTCAGAGCTACCGCGATTTG
>JALRLA010000165.1 GCA_023254645.1 Bacteroidia bacterium | reverse complement strand
TTTGTCAAAATGCTGCACCCACTGGCAATGTGCTTCGACTTCAAATCGTGCTAGAGCTTCTCCCAATCGTTGAATGTAACACTCGTTGGAATAAGGGCCATCAAAAGTGGGTTCGATGCGGTGAGTGGCCACGGTCGATTTGGGATTGTTCCAAAAGGATGATTGGGCATTGCTCCAATCTGCCTTCATGTCCAAGCCTAGCGAATTCAACAAGTCTTGGGCGATTTCTCGTTTGTCAAATACTTGCAGGGGTTTGTGAAAATCTTCCACGCCGGCATAGCCAACTCCAACGGGGCCTTCTACACTCAACAAGCGCGGGTTTTCAGAAATCAACAGGGCAACTGCAGAGGCTCCTTGCGTGTATTCGCCGGCCGAACCCTCCTCATACAGGGCAATGTCAGTGGCAACCGCAATGGCTGTTTTACCAGGATTTAGACGTACATAATCGATGCAAGTCAGCAAGGCGTCGACACCGGCAATGCAGGCGAAGGTGAGATCAACCACGTCACAGGCGTTGAAACACCCGGGTTTCCCCAAAGCGTTTTCTACCTGACTCAAGGCATAGGAAGCGGTGGGTTTGGCGCCGTCATGGTGGCTTTCGCTACCCAAATAGATCCGGCCCAATGATTGGGTATCAATGGAGTTTTCCTCAAACAGTTGCAACAGGGCTTGAGCGGCCATGTCTCGGGCATCTGACTGGGGTTCAAGCATGGACATGGAGCGCAAGCCCAGGCCTTTCTCCAATTTGTCAGGGTCCAAATCGCGAAGCGTAGCCAGCGATCGAACGGGAAAATGGTGCGCAGGGATGAACAGGGAAATTGCGTCTATGCCGACCTTCATGAGAATAGAACAAAGATACTTCAAAAGGGTTGGTGTCTGAGTGACACTTTGTCGAGGGAATCGGCGTTCGGGCGATCCCTTTGCATGGCCTAACTTCGAGGCATGAACCAGAAACAACTATGGGCCTTGCGCCTAGATCAAGCCGCTGATCAAGCTCAGGCTATCGCCCAGCTTTCATTGGAGTCTGCATTTGATTTGAATCAGGCCTATGAAATTCAACGTTTGAACATAGAGGAGCGCAAGAGACGGGGGTTCCCTTTGGTGGGCCTAAAAATGGGTTTTACCTCCGAGGCCAAAATGAAGCAAATGGGCGTCAATGATTTGATTTGGGGCCGTCTGACAAAAGATATGGTTCTAGGTTCTGGTGAAACATTGGCCTTGGGAAATTTCATTCATCCGCGGGTGGAGATCGAAGTGGCCTTTCGCATCGCCAAAACCATTGATCGTGAATTGCAGCCCGAAGAGTGTATGGAATACGTGGATGGCGTTTGTGCCGCCTTGGAAGTCATTGACTCTAGGTACGAGAATTTCAAGTTTTCCTTGGAAGATGTGGTCGCTGACAATTGCTCTTCAGCGGCTTACGTGCTCGGCGATTGGATGCCCGTGAGCGAAAATTTGAACAGGCTGAACATGGTTCTGTTTGCTGATGGGGAATTGTTGGAGCAGGGCTCTTCAGACGATATTTTGGGCAATCCCTGGAAGTCTCTGGCGGCCGCTACTCGATTGGCCTTCAAATACAAAGAGACCTTGCAGCCCGGTATGGTGGTCTTGGCGGGTGCCGCTACCGCTGCCCACTTCCTCAAGCCCGGTATGCAAATAAAAGGGGTTGTCGATCAACTCGGTGTCTGTGGCTTTCAAGTGGCTTAAGTACCTTTGCCTGACATGGCTAGTGCTGAATCGCTTGTTCAAAAAGCCGCTGACCTTTTGTGGGAGGCTGAGCAATCAGGAACTCTCTGTGCCCCAGTTCGCGAGTGGTTGGGAGATCAAAACATAGAAGACGCTTATTTGGTCCAAACGATCAATCATCAACGTCGCTTGGAAAATGGGTACCAGTCTATGGGTGTCAAGATTGGATTGACCTCCAAGGCGGTTCAAACACAACTCGGTGTGGATCAGCCCGACTTTGGGGTTATCTACTCTCAAACCCAAATCGAAAACGGTTCCACTCGTTCTATACATGGGCTACATCAGCCCAAAATTGAAGCCGAAATGGCCTTTCGTTTGAAGGCTGATTTGACCATGCCTCAGGTACAGGAAAGCGATGTGATACAAGCCATTGATTGCGTATGTGCCTCGTTGGAATTGGTGGGTTCGCGCGTTCAAAACTGGGACATTCGCATTGCGGATACTGTAGCTGATAATGCCTCGGCTAGCCATTTTGTCTTGTCAAATGAGCAGAGATTGGTTGGTCAGGTAGACATGGTGAACGCCGGAATGAAGATGTGGCGCAACGGGGAATTGGTTTCCCAAGGGAAAGCCGCTGCTTGTTTGGGCTCGCCCTTGAAGGCCATGGTTTGGTTGGCTCAAACCTTTTCGGATCTGGGTCAACCCCTGAAAGCCGGTGACTGGGTTTTGTCGGGTGCTTTGGGCCCTATGGTGCCTGTGGCTCCTGGCGATCGATTTACGGCCGAAATAGAAGGTTTGGGTTCGGTCGGTCTTAACTTCTCACACGAATGAAACGCAAAGTAGCCATCATCGGCTCCGGCAACATCGGGACCGACTTGATGATCAAAGTGATGCGCACCTCATCTGTGCTTGAAATGGGGGTGTTCGTGGGCATAGATCCCGAGTCAGATGGCCTAGCTAGAGCCAAAAGAATCGGGGTAGCTACCACCCATGAAGGCATTGAAGGATTGTTGAATCACCCCTTGTGGCCAGAAATTGAGGTCATTTTTGATGCGACAAGCGCCAAGGCACACGTCTACAATTACAATAAAATCAAAGCATATCCGGGTAAAATTACCGTTGATTTGACTCCGGCCGCGATAGGGCCGTATTTGGTTCCTCCCGTGAATTTTCATGAACTAAAAGATGTTCCCAATGTGAACATGGTTACCTGTGGCGGTCAAGCGACCATTCCTATGGTGGCTGCTGTGAACCGAGTGGCAAAGGTGCATTACGGTGAAATTGTGGCCTCGATTTCCAGTAAATCAGCTGGTCCCGGAACTCGCGCCAACATTGATGAGTTCACCGAAACTACCGCCCAGGCCATTGAAAAGGTCGGCGGCGCAGACAAAGGCAAAGCCATCATCATTTTGAATCCCGCAGAGCCTCCCTTGGTGATGCGCGATACCGTATTTACCTTGAGCGAAATGGCTGACCAAGATGCCATTCGGGAATCGGTTTCCCAGATGGTGAAAGAAGTGCAGCAGTACGTTCCGGGTTATGAATTGCACCAAGAAGTTCAATTTGATATCATTTCAGCAGATAAACCCGTATTCATCGACGGTCTAGGTTATCGCCACGGTCTGAAAACCACCATCATGCTCAAGGTCAAAGGAGCCGGGCACTATTTGCCCGAATACGCGGGTAATTTGGACATCATGACCTCGGCGGCCTTGGCTACAGCTGAGCGAATGATCCAGCAACAAGAGAAAGGAGCACAGGCATGAGCGTGTACATACAAGACGTAACTCTTCGCGATGGCATGCACGCCATCGCGCACCAATACAGCAAGGAGCAGCTCAAACGCCTAGCCCTAGCCTTAGACGAAGCCAAGGTCGATGCCATTGAGGTAGCCCACGGCGATGGATTGACAGGCGGTAGCTTCAATTACGGTTTTGGAGCGCACAGCGACTGGGACTGGTTGGAGGGATTGGCTTCTGAACTCAAGCACGCCAAACTCACCACCTTGTTGCTACCCGGAATCGGCACCATTCACGACTTGAAGCGGGCCCGGGAACTGGGGGTGGAATCGGTGCGCATTGCTACCCATTGCACCGAAGCCGATATTTCGGCCCAGCACATTGCGGCGGCCAAAGATTTGGGTATGGATGTCGCCGGATTTTTGATGATGGCTCACATGAACGAGCCCAAAAAACTGGCCGAGCAAGCCCAACTGATGGAAAGCTATGGAGCCGATTGTGTTTACGTCACCGACTCGGCTGGGGCCTTGTTGCCCGACCAAGTGCGGGACCGCATGTTGGCCTTCAAAGAGGTGTTGAAGCCCGAGACCCAAATTGGCATTCACTGCCACCACAATTTGAGTTTGGGAGTAGCCAATACCATTGTTGCGCTGCAACACGGAGCCGTTCGTTTGGATGCCAGTTTGGCGGGGATGGGAGCAGGGGCTGGAAATGCGCCTTTGGAAGTGCTCATCGCCGTTTTGGACCGCATGGGAGTCGATCATGGAACAGACTTGTACCGATTGATGGACTTGGCCGACGACGAAATTCGCCCCTTGCAGAGCCGCCCGGTTCGGGTTGACCGCGAAACCCTGTCTTTGGGCTATGCCGGTGTTTATTCTAGCTTCTTGCTTCATGCTGAGAGAGCGGCAGCGAAATACGGTTTGGATACCCGCGACATTCTGGTCGAATTGGGGCGCCGCAACATGGTAGGAGGCCAAGAAGACATGATTGTTGACGTGGCGCTAGACCTTTTGAAAAAGCCGTAAATTGGGTCCATGAAATCCCTTTGTGCAGCACTGTTGGCATTGCTGTTCGCTCCCCTTTGGTCTCAGTCCCACTCACCCGCTTACCATTCGTTGGTGAATCCCTTCATCGGCACGGGTGGTCATGGTCATACTTTCCCTGGTGCCTGTGCTCCGTTCGGCATGGTTCAACTGAGCCCCGACACCCGAATTGACGGCAGTTGGGACGGATGTGGCGGCTACCACTACAGCGATTCCCTGTTGTACGGTTTTTCTCATACCCACTTGAGCGGAACCGGCTGTAGCGATTATGGCGATATATTGATTCAACCCCAAGTTGGCAGCAGCGAAGCTATGCCTGCAGCCCAGCATCCGCTGGCATTTTCGCACCAAAAAGAATCGGCCCAGGCGGGTTGTTATCAAGTTGAACTGGAAAACGGTGTCAAGGTCGAATTGACGGCCAGCGCTCACGTCGGATTTCACCGTTACCAATTCCCGGGACCTAAGGGTTCACTCTTGCTCGATTTGGAACACCGAGATCCCACTTTGAACTGCGAATGGCGCATCTACGATTCTGTAACGCTAGTGGGTCACCGCGTTTCCAAAGCATGGGCAGACGAGCAGCATGTCTATTTTGCCATGCGCTTGAACCGCCCTTTGCCTTTGGCCAAGTGGGCTTACGATGCCGACAATGGAATTAGCAGCAACGGTTCCAAACAAGTGTTGATACGATACAAAAACTGGGATGGTAAACCCTTGGAATTGACCCTGCAAGTGGGTTTGTCTTCGACGAGTATAGAAGGGGCAGTGGCCAATTTGCAGGCCGAGTCTATGGGTTTTGACCAGGCTCGAAAAGCTGCTGCCCGCAGCTGGGACCAAGAATTGGGTCGCATTCAGGCCCGTTGGAACCAAAAACCCGGCGCTGATACCTTGTTCTACTCGGCCCTGTACCATACCATGATTCACCCCAGCCTGGCTTCTGATGTCGATGGCAAATACCGGGGGCGCGATCAACTAATTCACCAAAGCACTCATCCGGTGTACACGGTTTTCTCACTCTGGGATACCTACAGAGGCTTGCATCCGCTGTTGGGATTGATCGACTCGACACGAACGGTTGACTTCATACGCAGCATGCTGTTGCAGTACCAAGAATCGGGGAAATTGCCGGTTTGGGAACTGGCCTCTTGCGAGACCAATTGCATGATCGGCTATCACTCGGTTTCGGTCATTGCCGACGCCTACCTCAAGGGCATTTACGGGTACGATCCCTACTTGGCTTTGGAAGCGATGCAGGTTTCTTCGAATGCGAAGGAGAGGGACTACGAATACTTGGGTTATGCGCTGGGGCATTTGGATGTGAAAAAGGTGGCCGAGTCGGTTTCCAAAACCTTGGAGTATGCCTATGACGATTGGTGCATTGCCCGCATGGCCGAACGCCTGAATCAGGATTCGGTGGCCAAGGTTATGTACCGCCGCAGTGAGCGCTGGCAGAACTTGTACAACCCGAAATCGAGTGCGGTGTTCGGGGGCTTCATGCAGCCACGTCGAAACGGGTTGTTCGAACCCTTCAATCCTTACGAGGTCAACAACCATTATACCGAGGCCAATGGCTGGCAGTACCATTTTTATGTGCCCCACGATGTCATGGGCATGATGAGTGCCGTAGGGGGCAATCAGGCCTTTGAGGCCCAGTTGGATTCTCTTTTTAGCACCCGCAGCCAAACCGATGGCCGCGAGCAGAGCGACATTACGGGATTGATCGGGCAGTATGCCCACGGCAACGAGCCCAGTCACCACATGGCTTACCTGTATGCCTATACCCAGCACCCAGAGAAGGGTCAAGCCTTGGTCGATCAAATCTGCCAGGAGTTTTACCGCAACAGCCCCGATGGATTGATTGGCAACGAAGACTGTGGCCAAATGAGTGCTTGGTACGTGCTGAGTTCTCTGGGTTTGTACCCTGTTTGTCCCGGCTCGAACCTGTGGATAGTCGGATCGCCGCAAGTGAATTATGCTCTGGTCAATCGAGGGTCCTTGCCGCCTTTGACCATACGCGTAGCCCAAGAAGATCAACCCAAGGGGCCGGTTTGGTTGACGCATCCCGGGGTAGAAGCCTCTCGCGATGGGCGGCCGGGTCATAGGGCCAATGGAGCCTTTGCGCGCAGCGATGCTTGGCTGATGGTTAGCCACGACAATCTGTTGTATACCCCCACCTTGGTATTCAGACAGGAGACCTCAGAAAAGGCGCTCTTGATGTCACCCAAGCAGCAGTTCAATACTCAGTTTGTGCCCGAACCCTTGGTTTTTGTCAAAGGAGATTCCTTGAAGGTGCAAATGCCCGAAGGGGTCCAAGGTCGATGCCGAGTGGAGATTAGCGGTGCAGAAGGGAAGCGCAGTTTTTACCCCGACCAGGCCAATTTATTGAACAGCGATGGTTCATTTGCTCTCGCTTTGAAGGGCTCCCTAACGGTCGCCCTTCGCCTCGAACTCGCGCAGAAATCAGGAGGTTTACCCGGCTCGACCCAGCAACAACAGTTTGCATACAGCGATTGGGTAGTGATTCGGCACCAAGTGCCTACCCAGGCATACTCCTTGGAGTTGAAATCAGAACCCAAGCCCATGTACAGGGCCAGCGGTGACCAAGCTTTGGTGGATGGCATTGAAGGGGTAGTGGAGTGGCGCGCTGGAGATTGGCAAGGTTTCTACGACCAAGACTTGGAAGGAACTCTGGATCTATTGCAGCGCAGCAAAGAGCCTCTGCAAGTGACCTTCCGATTCCTTTCAGACGAGAAGGCTTGGATCTTTGCCCCTCGTTCGGGTGAAGTGGAATTTTCCAAAAACGGAAAATCCTGGAACACCGGAACGGGTTGGGCTTCTGTTCTTGCCGAAGGCCCTGACGAGACCCCTCGAATCGAAGAAGTTAGCATGGACATTCCTATCGGAACCCGTTACCTGCGATTCAAGGTGGAGAATTATGGAGCTTTGCCTCCCTGGCACTTGGGCTACCATGACCAAGGTCGAACCTACATTTTCTCAGACGAGATACGCATCAGCCCGAAGGCCGTTGATGAGTGAAATTTAAGTGGAATACATTGATTGAGTGACTTTTACGATTCATTCAAGTCGACAATCGATAAAAAGCAATTTTAAAGCGTTTAAAATTCTTGACGCTTTCAAAACATCGCTTTCACAGCCAAAAACTCTCTATATCTTTGCTCCATATTATGAAACAAAATTTCATCATAGCCTCGGCCTTAGCCCTGTTGGGATTGTCGAGCTGCATCAACAGCCAAGAAGCCTATGACAAAGCCAAATTGTCAGATTTTGTCGCTGCGCAAACTACCCAAATTGTCGAAGAAAAAGCCGGTGCTAAACACAGCATGAGCGAAGCTGAATTGGACCGCATGGTCGTGGAATCCAGTTCGCGCGTTCGTGTGTTGGATACGGATATGTCTCAAGTGAAAAGTCAGATGACGGAATTGCAGTCAGCCTTGGAAGCCATTGATGCTTTGGAAGCCGAAGCTCAGGCTGAGTTCGAGCGTTCGAATGTAACGACAGTATTCTTCGCTTCCGGTTCGTCTGTGTTGACCGCTGATGGAATGCAAGCTTTGTACAACTGGAAGTCTTCTTTGGATCGTGGTGGTTCATACAACTACAGCGTGGAAATTTTTGCTTCAACCGACAAGACGGGTTCTTCTGCTGGTAACGCCAAGCTTCGCGACAAGCGCGCCGAAGCTGTTCGCAAGTTCTTGGTGAACACCTTGGGTATGAGCGGCGTGACCATCAACATGACCACAACTCAGCCCGCCCAAATGGCCGTATTGAGCTTGGATCGTCGCGTTGTTGTTTCAGTTAAAGTCCAGAACTAAGAAATTCATTCACAAATGTGTATAAAGCCTCCATTTAGGAGGCTTTTTTTTTGCCGTACTTCGGATTAGCAAATTTATCATGGATCGCAACGCAACCCATTTTGTCGTGCCCATCGGTACCCCTTTGTGGTGGGCCATGAATTTGGGTTTGCTTGCGGGTTTGGGGTTGGTACTTGGCTTGACTCGCAAGGCGAGCCTCGAGCAGCGCCAAATCGTCGCCAAATCCATCGCCGCTCTGTTGTTTGCGAACTTTTCAATCAATCACTTGGTGATGTGGGTCAATGGCAGCTGGGATTACCACACCTGCTTGCCCTTTCATCTGTGTTCCATGTCGGTTCTTTTGTCGGCTTACATGCTCTGGACGGGTCATGCTTGGACTTATGAATTGGCCTTGTTTTGGGGTGCTGGAGCCGTACACTCCTTCATTACGCCTGAGTCTACAACCGGTGGTGGGGTTTACGAATTGTGGGAGTATTCCATTTCCCATGGGGGAATCATTCTTGCTGGTTTTTATGCGACCATGCGTTTGGGCATGGCACCGCGACCCAAGAGTTGGTGGCGGGCCTTCTTGTTTACCCAGTTGGCTATACCCGTGATTGGTTTGATCAATTACCTGCTCAAATCCAACTACATGTACTTGGCCCAAAAGCCCAACGCCGACAACCCCATGATCATCGGGGAATGGCCTTGGTACATATTGGCCTTGGAAGCCGTCGTTCTGGTTCATTTCTGGTTGTTTTATCACTTGCATAGCTGGTTGGCCAAACGAGGCCATTAATCGATATGGTATTTTCCTCTCTCGCTTTTATTTATGGCTTTCTGCCGCTTTGCGTACTCCTGTATTACGCGACAAAGGTCATGGCCATTCGCAACCTTACCCTGCTGCTTTTTAGCTACTTGTTTTATGCTTGGGGTGAGCCGTTCTGGGTGCTGCTTTTGGCCTTTAGTTCAGTATTTGACTACGCCAACGGCTTGTTGATTGCCAAATTCAGAGGCACTTGGAAGGCCAAGGGCTTTTTGATTGGGTCTATTGTGGTCAATTTCGGTATGCTGGCTGCCTTTAAATACGGCGGCTTTTTGTACGACAACATCGCATACTTCATCAAACTGCCTTTTGCTCGGCCCGAAGTCGATCTGCCCATTGGCATTTCGTTTTATACCTTTCAAACCGTTTCCTATACCCTGGATGTGTATCGAAACGAGGTGAAGGCCCAGAAGAATTTTGTGGCCTTTATGATGTTTGTTTCCATGTTTCCGCAATTGGTGGCGGGTCCCATTGTTCGCTATAATGCCGTCGAAGATCAGCTGCTGAAACGCGATTTCAATTGGGACCGAATCTGGTCTGGGGTCAATCGATTTGCCTTCGGATTGTTCAAAAAGGTCTTCATTGCCAATGCGACCGGAGCCTTGGTGGGCAAGTACTTGGATACCCAACTGATGGACTTGACCTCGCCCGATGCTTGGATCGGCATCACCCTGTTTTCCATACAATTGTACTTTGACTTCTCGGGATATTCTGACATGGCCATAGGCTTGGCTCGTATGTTTGGCTTTGAACTGGAAGAGAACTTTAGGCATCCTTATGCGGCTATTTCAGTGGCTGATTTTTACCGCCGATGGCACATATCGCTGGGTCGTTTCTTTCGAGACTATGTCTACATCCCTCTGGGCGGAAACCGCCGTATGCAAGACCGCAACATCTTTGTGGTTTGGGCCCTAACGGGTTTGTGGCACGGGGCCTCCTGGAACTTTGTGATGTGGGGATTGTACTTCGGGGTGTTCATGCTCATCGAGAAGTATTCCATGCCTGTACTGAACAAAACGCCGCGCTTCATCAAGCACATCTACACCTTGATCCTCATCGTGTTCAGTCGCTCCATCTTTTACTATGTGGATTTTGGCCAGTTGCAAGAATTTTGGAGGCACCTGTTTTATGGCCGCGCTGCTTTGAGCGAGGGAATGGTGCTGGACCTATACAACCATTGTTTCCTTCTGGCCCTGGCTGTTTTGCTCTGTATTCCATGGGATGAAATCTTCCCTTCGGCCGAACAGCGCCTTCAACCCGCCTACAAGTGGTTGAGTTTGCCGGCGGTCATTGCCATGATGCTGGTTTCAACCGTCCTTTTGGTGGGCGATACGTACAACCCCTTTATTTATTTCCGTTTCTAAGATGAAGGCTTCCAAACTCTATACCCCCTTGGTGTTTTTGGCCCTTTTGGCCGTGCCCATTGCCATGCTCATCGGTGAAAAACAGTCCATCAGCATGGATGAAAAGCGCAAGTTGGCGGAGTGGCCTTCCTTTTCTTGGGAGGACTGGACCAGCGGCGCCTATGGCGCCGCAATCGACGACTACTTTGACGACCACTTGCCTGTGCGAGAAGTCGTGATGCATTGGGCAGACGGTGTTAAATATGCTTGGGGAGTTCATCCTGTAGTTGCAGAGCGAAAGGTAGTAGTCAAGCCAGCCAAACGAGAGCCCCTCGATACCAGCAAGGCTGGCAGCGATAGCGCGCGCATGAATTATTTGAATGACTTTGATGAGTCCTATTCAGGGGAGATGCTGATTATTGATGGCGCGGTCTACACGCAGAACAGCGGCAATCCGGCGATGAGCCCCTCTTTTGCCAAAATGCTGAACGAATATGCTGAGAAGTTGAAAGGTCATACACGCGTGTTTTCATGCGTCGCACCATTGTCTTCTGCCTTTATCCCGGTTGAGAAATACGGGCATCTTCGTCAACGAAATAAATCTACATTAGAGGCCATTCGAGACAATCTTCAAGGGCCTATTTTCTGTGATGTGATGGGTGAAATGTTGTTGAAACAGAACCAAAAATTATTTTTTGGGACAGATCACCATTGGACAGCGCGTGGCGCTTATTGCGGATATGTTTCGTTTTGTAAGGCTGCTGGATTTGCTCCGGTAAAGTTGGAACAAATGACCCGTAAAGTGAAAACAGGATTCTTGGGTTCCTTGTACTCTTTGACTCGTGATGCTACTGTGAGAGAACATGCCGATACATTTGAGTATTTCAAGCCTCGAATTGAGGCTTCTGCTGTGCGGTTTAGTGAATCCAGTTTGGATAGACCCATGAAATCAGCAGTGTTTTGCGAAAGTTTTAGAGGGTCAGCATGTTACATGACCTTTATTTGCGGAGATGCCCCCTTGATAAAAATCACAACAGGTGTAAAAAATGGCAGAAAAGCAGCTGTTGTGAAAAATTCGATGGGTAACGCTTTTTCTGTATATCTAATATCTCATTACGAGGAAATTTGGGTTTTTGATTATCGATATTCCAAACATGTCATGTTGGATATTATTTATGATCGAGAAATTGACGATTTGATT
>JALRLA010000164.1 GCA_023254645.1 Bacteroidia bacterium | reverse complement strand
GAATGATACAACGGCGAGTACAGTTCACGGTTGAACCGAGCGGCAAATGCAGCAGAATGGGGCTCGTACAATAGGGGTGAAGTGCTACGGCTATGCTGTTCGACTGCTTGCAATTGAGACCAGGTATCTGCGTAACCCGATTCATGAACAAACAATATGTCTTTTTTGCCGCTAGCTTGGTCGTGAACGTGCAGCAAGAGTTCTTTGGTTTCCGAACCTAGAGCCACCCAATAAGCATCAAAGGGTTGATGAATGTGGTTTTGGATGGCTTGAAAGTCAGTGATGGGGCTCAGCTTGATGAGCCAATGTTGCTCGGCTTTTCTTTGTTCCAGCCAAGGCCAAATATGTGGTTGGTAAGCGTCAAGGCTCGCGCCCAATCGCTTATCCCCATCTCTACGATCAGGGTCAACCAAGAACAAGACGGATTGATTGGCCCATTTGGGGAATTCGATCTCCGCTTCCGATAAAATGCGTTGGGTTGGGTTCGGTAAAAAAGACAAATTGCAGACCGCTAGGTTGTGCAAGGCGGGGTCTCGTTCTACGGCTGTAACAGATCTTCCCAATTGAGCCCAGGCCCATGAATCGACTCCGAACCCGGCGCAAAGGTCGAGAATCGGCAGATCGGGTATAAGATTCTGGAAAAAGTGGGCCTTTGCTTTGGCCACGGCACTGGAAGTACATTGCTCCAAGCTGCGACGTTCGAACAAGCAGCCGGTATGCACCCATTCGGGCAATTTAGCGGCAGCCTTGTTGTGCAAAGCCCATTGCTCAGCGGCGATGGTTGTCCATTCTCCCCAGGTTTTTCGAAGGGAAAAAGGAGTGGGGGACTCATTCTTGTTCCAATGAGTATGAATTTCGGAAAGCAGGCCCAAGGTGGGCTCGCTTTGTTGTAATTTTGAATAAATTTCCGAAATCATGAAAGTAGCAAAAGTACTAATCGCAATGGTGTTGTTCGTTACCATTTTTAGCAGCTGTGGTGCAAGCCGCAAAGATCGCTGTCCTTCCGTGGGTCAGCAGAACTGGTCCAAATAAGTTGTCTGTTGAACAGCGCTTGGAACATATTGGAAGAAGATACAGACTTGGTCTCGGCTTTTGAGGAGTCGTTTTCACGTCCTGTTATACTATTTAAACACAGTACGCGCTGTTCCATTTCTTCCATGGCCCTGAATCGTGTAAAAGGCCTGAGTGATGCTTTTTTGCAAAATACTCCCTTTTACTATTTGGATTTGATTGCCCATCGAGACCTATCGGCTTCCATTGCCGATCGCACTGGGGTTCGCCATGAATCCCCGCAAATTTTAATCATTGACAAAGGGGAATGCCGCTACCACGCTTCTCATATGGAGATCTCAGCGGCCTCCATTCAGACCGCTTTGGCATGAAGAGAAATGCAGAAGTTGGCGATCTAAGAGTCATTCGCAAACGCGTCGCTGATTCAGATTTAGCTGAATTTGAAACGGGAGTGGTACATCCTTTTTATGGCACATTTGCCTTAGGGCGAGATGTGGAATGGGCTTGTCGGCAATTTGTCCTCGACTGCAAAGAGGAGCAGGAAGAGGGCATCGGGACCTTTTTGAATATTGAACATCAATCTCCTGCTATGCTGGGTCAGGAGGTTTCGATTGAAGCCACCTTGCACGAATGGGAGGGCCACAGTTTGGTGTGCACATTTGAGGTGAAGGTGGGAGATCGTTTGATAGCTAGAGGTACCCAAGGCCAGAAAATTCTGCCCAAAGAAAAAGTTCAACGCCTCATTGATTCTATCCAAAATGGCCAAGGTTAAGCGAATTGAGATTGAGAACCGCAAGGCTCGCTTCAATTTTCACATTGAAGAATCGTATGAGGCAGGGATCTCATTAACGGGCTCTGAGGTCAAATCCATACGAGCCCAAAAAGTCAATCTTGGGGAGTCGTATGCCTTCATGGAAAATGGTGAATTGAAGATTCGAGGCATGCACATATCGGAGTATGAAAACGCTGGATACAGCGGTCATGAACCTACACGAGAGCGTGTACTCCTGTTGAATCGCCGCGAGCTTGATCGAATCGATTCACGAATCAAAACCAAAGGTTACGCTGTGTTTCCCATTCGTCTGTATGAGAATGAGCGAGGATTTTTTAAGCTGGAAATGGGTTTGGGAACGGGTAAAAAGACCTTTGACAAACGAGAAGATCTCAAGGCCAAAGACATTGAGCGCGATTTGCGCCGTCAGAATTAAAACCCTTCAATAGGCAGATGACAGCGCTCGTGCAAGTAGCGCATTTGGGGTTTGTCCCAGCGCCGTTTTTTGGTGTGGCTGCGGTAGCCTTCTAACATACCTGCCATGTTCTCGCAATCGTTCAACGCGTAGTAACACAGAGCGGCATTCCAATAAGCCGTTGAAAATTCGGGGTCAAACCAAACGGCTTGTTGAAAGTGCTGAATGGCCTGGTTGGCTTCTGCTTTTCGGTGGTTGCGTAAAAAGTTGCGGTAGAGACACCATCCCATATCCTCGTGCCAAACCGCTCGATTGGCATCGTCCATACTATCTGGCGAAAATGAAGCCACTCGCATGTGCGTTTCAGGTATGAGGCTGTCACCAAAGGCTTTGGAGTTCTCTTTCAATAGCCCGCTGCGCCATTCTAAATAAGTGGATTGCTGCGCCTTCAATTCACCTAAGGAGAAAGCCAAAAGAATAATCAAGATAAACTGGATTCGTGACATGGTATTTCTACTACTCGTAAACCTTGGCCCGCTGCTTGATGGATGCATTCAGAGGCACTGCAACGAAGATAGGAAACCCCATATTGTTCGCACAAGCCTTTCAAATTGACTTGGTGGGGACTGCTGATTCGCTGTTGCAAAGCCGCCCAATTTCCGGGCCCTTCGATTTGTTCAAAAATGCGACCGCCCCCGTTATTCAATACCCAAATGCGCAAATTTTGTGGCCGCCTATTGGACCAAAGCCCGTGCTGGTCATAGATGAAAGAGACATCCCCTATGAGCAACACGTGGTCCTTGTTGGGCATGGCCAAGGCTGCTCCAATGGCCGTGCTCATACTGCCGTCAATGCCACTGGTTCCGCGGTTGCTGCGAACTTCACAGTTGAGTTTGCCGAACCAAGATGCATAGCGAATGGGCATGGAATTGCCCAAGTGCAAAATGCAATCGCTGGACAGAGATTGTAGTAGAATATGGGCTTCGGCATATTCCTGAGGCCGTTTGCCTTTTAGGGGTTTTGCGGCCTGAGATTCTGCCTGCCACAGTGCTCCGAACCTGTATTCCTGCGGTAGAATGGCATCTAGCGCCGCTAAGAAATCAACCTCATAGTGGCACTTGTGCTCCAGTTCTGTTCCAAACGGATTACCGATTTCAGATTCAGGGCTGATGTGCCAATGGGGCAATTTCAAATCCCGCATTGCCTTGTGCAGTGGTTTGGAAAGATGGCTGAGGCCTAGGGTGATCAGCAAGTCGGGTTTCAACTCTTCTGACCATTGGGGGTATTGGAACATCAATTGCTCCCAAGGCCCGCTGCTTTGAGCTTGGTGCTGACTGCAGACATCGGCCCACACGGCGATTCGTTCATTCAATGATTCTACGGCCTGTTGTCGTTCCTCGTGAGGGTTCATCTGACCAATAACCAAAGCGATGCGCGAATAGGGAGATAGAGCTTGTTTCAACTGCTCTTCATGTACCGGCTTTGCATTGGGCTTGGTCCATACATAGGGCTTGGGTTCGTAGACCTGAGCCTTCTGGTCTTGCATGCCTTCGTAAAGCGGTTCTCTCAAGGGGAAATTCACGTGCACAGGTCCGGCGATGGGGGTTTGAGTGCGGGTGATTGCTTCGTGGAAGATACCTTCTAGGCTGCTGGACTGTTCACGGCTGTCAAGATCGTCTGAAACGCGCCATTCCCCTCGAACGTGTCGATGAAAAAGCCCGTCTTGACGTATAGTCTGCCCCATCCAATTGTCTACCGCTTCAATGGGTCTGTCAGCGCTGACCAATAGCAATGGGATGCGTTGGTAAAAAGCTTCGGCCGCAGCTGGAAGCCAATTGGCCGCGGCTGTTCCACTAGTGCACAATGCCCCACAAGGGTAATTCAACTGTTGAGCCATTCCCATGGCCATGTAGGCGGCGCTTCGCTCGTCTATCTGTTCATGCAATTGGAAAAAGGGGCGGCGCATCAGCGCTGCGAGCAAGGGCGCATTTCGAGAACCGGGGCTGTATACCCAATGCGATATGCCGCATTCTTCCATAATGGCGGCCCAGGCGTCCAAATGCTCTCGCAATACGTTCATGGGCTAGCGAAGGTGTTCAAAGAAGGGGTTTCTGGCCTTTTCTTGGCCAACGCTAGTGGCGGGGCCATGGCCAGGGTGTAAATGAAAATCGTCGGGCAAGCTGAACAACTCCTGTTCGATATAGGCGAGCAACTGATCGTGGTTGCCTCCGGGCAAGTCGGTACGCCCGATGCTTCCAGCAAAAAGAGTGTCGCCGACCAAGGCCCATTTTTCGTGGTGGTTGCAAAAGACCACATGTCCTGGAGCGTGCCCGGGAACAAAGCGAACTTCGAGTTCTTGTTTTCCTATCTGTAGGGTTTGTCCGTGCTTCAGTTCATGATCGGGCAGGGGAGACTCGTGGTAATTTAGGTTCCATACCGCCGCCATGGCCTTGCTGCGTTCGATCATAGGCAAATCAGCGGGATGCAAATGATAGGGGACCTTATAGGTGTCCAAGAACCACTGGTTGCCAAAAATGTGATCGATGTGAGCGTGGGTTCCCCAAATGGCTATAGGCTTAAGGTTGTAGTTGGTCAGGAATTCACGCATTTCTTCTTGCTCCCGACGATCGTACATGCCCGCATCAACCACCACACATTCACGACTGTCTTCGCACCACAATACATAGGTGTTCTCTTGCAAGGGGTTGAAGGTGAATCGTTGAATTTGCATGGGGCAAAGATAGGCCTTGCATGCAAGGCGAAAACAAAAACGCCCGGGCTTTGCCCGGGCGCCTCCATCCCCTAGGGGAGCTATCGTTTGATTTCTAGCCGTCCTTGGAAACTAGCTCCAAATTCGACTCATTCTTACAAGTGAATGCACTCGCCGTAGGCTTGTGCAACTGCTTCCATGACGGCTTCGCTCATGGTTGGGTGGGGGTGAACCGATTTCAAAATCTCCAAACCAGTCGTCTCCAAATTGCGGGCAACAACGGCTTCGATGATCATATCGGTAACGCCTTCACCTACCATGTGGCAACCCAGCCATTCGCCGTATTTCTTGTCGAAAATAACCTTGACGAATCCTTCTTTGTGGCCTCCTGCGCTGGCTTTGCCACTCGCGCTGAAGGGGAATTTGCCGACCATGATGTCCATGCCTTTTTCTTTGGCCTGGGCTTCGGTCAAACCTACGCTGGCTACCTCTGGGTGAGTGTAGGTGCAGCCTGGGATGTTCCCATAGTTCAAAGGCTCTGGGTGGTGACCGCAAATGGCTTCCACGCAAATGATGCCTTCAGCTGAGGCTACGTGAGCCAAAGCGGGACCTGGAACAATATCGCCAATGGCGTAAACGCCAGGGGCAGTGGTGCGGTAGAACTCGTCAACCTGAACCTTGCCTTTGTCGTGCTTCACGCCCATTTCGTCCAAGCCCAAATTTTCCAAGTTGGTTTGAACACCGGCGGCGCTCAAAACGATATCGCACTCGAGCATTTGCTCGCCGCTGGCCGTTTTTACCGTCACGTGGCAACGATCTTTTTTGATGTCAACCTTTTCGACGCTGCTTTTGGTCATGATCTCAATGCCGCGCTTCTTGTAGGTCATTTGCATGGTGCGGCTCACCTCTTCGTCTTCGATGGGGAGAATGCGATCCATGAATTCGACGATGGTCACTTTGGTGCCAATGCTGGAATAGAAATAAGCGAATTCCATTCCGATAGCGCCGCTACCGATGATGACCATTTCTTTGGGTTGCTTGGGCAATACCATGGCCTCGCGGTATCCGATGACGTGGGTGCCGTCAATTTTAACATTGGGGAGCTCGCGAGAACGGGCGCCAGTGGCCAAAATGATGTGGTCAGCTTCTACGACAGAAGATTTGCCTTCAGCATCGGTGACGTTGATTTTCCCCTTGCCAGCCAATTTGGCAGCACCGGCAATCACCTCAACCTTGTTCTTCTTGAGCAAGAAAGTAACTCCTTTGCTCATGCCAGCTGCTACGTCGCGGCTGCGTTTTACCATGCCGTCGAAGTCAGCTTTATGTCCACTCACGCTGATACCATAGTCGGCAGCGTGGTTGATGTAATCAAATACTTGGGCTGATTTTAGCAATGCCTTGGTAGGGATACAGCCCCAGTTCAAGCATACGCCACCCAATTCCGCCTTTTCAATGATGGCGACTTTCTTTCCCAATTGAGAAGCGCGAATGGCGGCTACGTAGCCCCCAGGTCCGCTTCCGATAACAACAATATCAAATTTCATGAGACGAGGTAGATGTCAAAGATAATACTTTCCCGCTTAGGCTTCAGCCGATAGCTTGGCGTTGGCTGCGCGTTTGCGGTCGTGTTCGTTCAACAAGATTTTGCGAAGGCGCAAGCTCTCAGGAGTCACCTCCACATATTCATCGGCTTGGATGTACTCCATAGCCTCTTCCAAGGTGAAGTCATGGGGAGGGGGCAAGGTGCTGTTGTCGTCCTTACCTGCAGCACGGAAGTTGGTCAATTGTTTGCCTG
>JALRLA010000109.1 GCA_023254645.1 Bacteroidia bacterium | reverse complement strand
TGAAATGTTCAGGGTTACGTCACCCCCATTGGAGAAGATGAAAACACTCTTATTGAAGGAGCCAGGACGTCCATTTGAATCGTACTTGACGACAATTTTCGAACTAGCGCCGGGTGCGATGGGTTCGCGTGGCCATGAGGGAGTTGTGCATCCGCAGGAGGCTTGAACGTTCTTCAAAACCAAGGGCTCGGTGCCTGTGTTCTGAAACGTGAATTCGTGCGTAGCAATTTGACCTTCGATGACGGTGCCAAATGCATGAGTGGTGTTCTCGAACTTGATGACTGCATTGCTGCTAACAGCCTCTTGTGCCTGGGATACCCCGAAAAGGGACAGGGCAGAAATCAGAAACAAAAACTTCTTCATGGTGGGCTTTGTTACAAATCGCTACCGGCTGAGTTTCCTTCAGTGGTGACGTTTCCGTGAATAGACAACACAACAGGTTTGTCAGGGAAAGCGTCGAAGGTAACGGTGATGGTCTTGTCGAATTGACCGGGGCGGCCTTCCGTACCATAGCTAGCTTTGATCTCTCCAGTTTCGCCAGGCATAATGGGAGTGCTGGTGTAACTAGGAGTGGTGCAACCGCAAGATGGTTTGGCTTGCGTGATGACAACCGGTACAGATGAAGTGTTGGTGAAAGCAAATGTTGTTTCAGCTTTTGGGCCCATTTTGATGGTACCGAAGTCGTGAGACTTGGTGGTCCACTTGATGGGTTCAGTAGCTTGTTGAGCCATAGCAGTAGCAAAGAAGGCCACTGTGGCAATTGCAAAAGTCAACAGTTTTTTCATAGTCTTATTCTTTCAATGTTACGCAGCGATTGGCAATTTCTGTGCCAAAGGCCTGTAATTTTTTCAATCTAGATCCTTACAACTTGCGTTTTACTTCTTCCTCTTTGTAAACCTCCAAGTAGTCGCCAACTTCTATGTCGTTGAATCGCTCGATCTGCAAACCGCATTCGTAGCCCTTCTTGACCTCTTTGACGTCGTCTTTGTAGCGCTTAAGTGAAGCTAGACTTCCGGTATGAATGACCACACCGTCGCGAATGACTCGAATCATAGAGCCGCGTTCCACGTGGCCATCGGTAACCATACAACCTGCAACACTTCCAACTTTGGAGATTTTGAATACTTCGCGAATTTCTACGTTACCAATGACTTTCTCGACCACTTCAGGACTCAAGAGACCTTCCATGGCGGCCTTGATTTCTTCAATGGCTTTATAGATGATCGAATAGGCGCGAATGTCGATTTCTTCGTTTTCAGCCAGCTGTTTGGCTTTGGCCGAGGGGCGAACGTTAAAGCCGACGATGATGGCATCAGAGGCAGAAGCCAACAGCACATCGCTTTCCGTAATTTGACCCACGCCGCGGTGAATGACATTGACAGCGATTTCTTCAGTGCTGAGTTTGAGCAGAGAATCGCTCAAGGCTTCAACCGAACCGTCTACGTCACCTTTGACGATCAACTTCAATTCTTTGAAGTTACCTACGCTCAAGCGACGGCCAATTTCATCCAAAGTGATGTGGCGCTGGGTGCGAATTCCTTGTTCGCGAACCAATTGCTGTCGCTTGTTGGCGACTTCTTTGGCTGTGCTTTCTTCGCTGAATTCTACCCAAATATCACCAGCCGTTGGGGTTTCAGAGAATCCCAACATTTTGACGGGTGTGCTCGGGGGAGCTTCTTTGATATTGGTTCCGCGCTCGTTGAACAGGGCGCGAACTTTGGCATAATAAGGTCCTGCCACCATGTGGTCGCCGACTCTCAGTGTTCCAGTTTGAACCAACATGGTACAAACAATACCGCGTCCGCGTTCTTGGGTCGCTTCGATAACGGTACCCTTGGCATTGCGATCGGGATTGGCTGTCAATTCCATCATTTCAGACTCAAGAAGTACTTTTTCTAGAAGCTTGTCGATGTTCAATCCTTTCTTGGCTGAAATCTCTTGGCACTGGAACTTGCCGCCCCAGTCTTCGACCAGAATATTCATGCTCGCCAACTGCTCGCGAATGCGATCGGGGTTAGCGCCGTCTTTGTCAATTTTATTGATAGCGAATACCATGGGAACACCTGCTGCTTGAGCATGTGCGATGGCTTCGCGCGTTTGGGGCATTACGGAGTCGTCAGCAGCAATGACAATGATGGCAAGGTCAGTAACCTTGGCACCGCGAGCACGCATGGCCGTAAAGGCTTCGTGACCAGGGGTATCCAAGAAGGTGATTTTGCGTTTGTCCTGTAAGGTGACCTCATAGGCTCCAATGTGCTGGGTGATTCCTCCTGCTTCACCGGCAATGACGTTCTCTTTTCGTACATAGTCCAACAGTGAGGTCTTACCGTGGTCAACGTGACCCATAACGGTTACTATGGGAGCACGAGGCTTGAGATCTTTTGGATCGTCGTCTTCTTCTTCAATCGCGATGATTTGTGATTCAGCATCGACGAATTCAATTTCGTAGCCGTACTCGTCAGCCACAATTTGAATGGTTTCAGCATCCAAACGCTGGTTAATGGATACCATCAAACCCAAGGTGAAACACGCAGATATAATCGCCGTTACCGGCTGGTTCATCAACTGAGCCAAGTCATTGGCTGTCACAAACTCGGTGACCTTCAAGATCTTGCTTTCGGCTTCTTGGCGCTCTTGACGTTCACGGCGCTGTTGGTTGCGATCTTCCTTGTTGCGCTGTTTGATTTTATGTTTTTGACCGCGTGTTTTTCCCGCTGAGCCCATACGGCCCATGGTGTTTTGCACGTTTCGGTTGACCGATTTCTGGGTGACCTCAGTTTTGGCAGGTCCAGCTTGACCGGGCTTAGGTGCCTCTTGTTGTCGCTGTTCGCGTATTCGATCTTGAACGGCCACTTTTTCGCCTTCAACTGTTTTGCGCTTGCGTTTGCGCTTCTCGCGCAATTCGTCGCGGGCTTCGTCGGCTAAGGTTTTTACTCCTGAACGTTCCGACGTTGGAAGAGCAATTTTACCTAAAACTTTGGGACCGCTGAGCTTTTCGAATTTGGTTTCAACCTTTTCGTCAGCTTCTTCTTCTTCTTCTGGCTGGTTAGCTGCAGTAGGTTCAGGTGCCACGGGAGCAGGTTTTTCTGCCTCAACAACAGTTGCGGGTTCTGGAGCTGCTGGTTCTGGAGAAGGACTGGGTTCAGGTTTGGCTTCAACAACCGGTTCAGCTGTCTTTTTCTTTCCTCCCTTGCTAGGGATTTCGATTTTGCCCAACACTTTAGGACCTGATACCACAGCGGGCTCAGTGGCCACTTTGGGTTCGGGGGCGGGCTCTTCTTTGGGCTTCTCTGCTTCGACAGCAGGAGTAACGGGTGCAACAGGTTCAGGACTAACCGGACGAGGAGATTTTACACTCTTCAGTTGGTTGGCCTCTTCGCGGGCTGCTTTATCAGCTGAAAACTCTTCCACAAGCGCCCGGTACATCTCATTTGAGATTTTGGTAGTAGGACGAGGCTCAACTTGAAAACCGGAGTTGTTCAAGAATTCGGCCAAGACCTGTGCGCTGCGATTGAGTTCGCTGGCTACTTTAGCTAAACGGTATTCCGCCATATTCTATTCAAAAATAACTTTATGTTGCGACAAATCCCAAGTTTTGCGGGGCTTCCCCCACTTTATGAACACAGAGTTGGCTCGGGATTTGGAGCCAACTCCGTGTATTTTGGAAACAGAATTACTCGAATTCTGTCTTAAGAATCTTTTGAACTTCTTCGATGGTTTCCACCTCAAGTTCGGTTCGGCGCGCCAAATCTTCTACGCTGTGGCGCAAAACGTCTTTGGCTGTATCCAAGCCGATTTTCTTCAATTCTTCGATGATCCAGCTTTCGATTTCATCAGTGAATTCATCCAGATCAACGTCGTCCTCCTCTTGGATTTCGGCATTGACGCGGTAAACTTCAATTTGGTATCCGCAGAGCTTTCCAGCCAGTTTGATGTTGTGACCGCCTCGACCAATGGCCAATGAAACCTGGTCAGTCTCCAAGAATACATTCACTACTCCTTCTTCGTCTTTGATTTCCATGCGGCTGATGGCGGCTGGTTGCAAAGCGCGTTGAATGAATAGAGCATTATTGGAAGTGTAGCTGATAACGTCGATGTTTTCGTTGCGCAATTCACGTACAATACCGTGAATACGAGCACCTTTTACACCTACACAGGCTCCTACGGGATCAATGCGATCGTCGTAGCTTTCTACGGCTACTTTGGCACGCTCACCGGGCTCGCGAACGACCTTTTTGATGGTGATCAAGCCGTCCAAAATCTCGGGTACTTCCAATTCGAATAAGCGTTCCAAGAACTCGGGGCTTGTGCGTGACAAAATGATTCTCGGAGTGGCTTTTTCGATATCAACATCATGTACAATGGCGCGAATACTGTCGCCTTTTTTGTAGATGTCGCGAGGAATCATATGCTCTTTGGGCAAGGTCAACTCATTGCCCTCGTCGTCCAATACCATGATTTCGCGTTTCCATACGTTGTAGACCTCACCGGTGATGATTTCACCTCTGCGGTCTTTGTATTTCTTGACCAACTCGTCTTTTTCCAATTCAATGATGCGACTCATGAGCGCTTGGCGGGCATTCAAGACCGCGCGGCGACCGAAGTCTTCCAAGAAGACCTGCTGAATGCAATCTTCCCCAACGGCGTAGTCAGGTTCGAATTTCTGGGCATCGGCCAAGGTGATTTGCAAGTTGAAATCTTCAACTTCACCTTCTTCAACGATGAGACGGAGATGGTACATCTCGATGTCACCGGTTTCGGTGTTGATGATGATGTCAAAGTTGGCGTCGTTGCCAAATTTTTTCCGCAAAATGTTGCGGAATACATCTTCCAATACGCGCATCATGGTGGCGCGATCAATGTTCTTGAACTCCTTGAACTCGGTGAAACTATCAACCAGGTTCATGCCTAAATCTTGGGCTTTGGCTTTCATGTTATTTGAATTTAAGTGCGATAGTGGCTTGATTAATATGGGAGAAGGGAACCAAACGGGGTTCGATTCTTACTTTTCGGCCTTTGTCCGGGAACTCGGCCAGAAAATGCAGGTTGTCCTCTTCGATGCGAAGCAATTCGCCGCTGAAGGTTTCATCTTGGGTTTGGATTTGAAAATTTCGGCCCACGTGTTTGTGGAACTGGCGCAGGTCAACCAAAGGCCGATCTGCACCCGGCGAAGAAATTTCAATGGTGAAGGCCTCTTCTCCAAAGTTGCCTTCGTCAATAAGGGTGGAGACATGCCGGGTGAAATCCGTGAGCACTTTCATATTGAGGGGCTCTTGACTGTCAATCATCAAACAGATGGCTCCTTCTTCGGTCATTTCATGGCCCACATAGAACAGGCCGAAAGGAACAGCTTCCTGTTCAACCAACATTTCTAATTTTGGGATAAGTGCGTCCATGCCTTTGTTTTTTTCTGTCAATAAAAAAGGGGCTGCTTTCGCGGGCCCCTTTCTAATTTTTCAGAATGGTAGCGCAAAGATACAACAAAGTAGCTCGCTGACCAAGTATAGGCTCTCAAAGGCAATGTTTGGGTATGGAAGCTCAATCGATGATTTTTATTTCCAGTATGTGCAGGTCCTCAGTGGGACGATCGGCGTTGCCTGTTGGGGCTTTGTTCAGGGTGTTGAGTGTTTCGTATCCGTCGTAGAGGTAACCAAAGACAGTATACTCTCCATCTAGAGAAGGAGCCCCTCCCCAAGTGCTGTAAATCTCACGGGCCGCGGCGGGAGTGCGGTTGTGCAAAGCGTCGATCTCAGGTCCAGACACGGCATTGATTTCCTCAAACAAGGCATTTAACCCTTTTTGGTCACCGGTGTTGAGCGCCATTTGCCAACGTTTGTAATAATCGGCGTTGAGTGGATCGCGGAAAAAGGTGTTGTAATAGCGTTGTTGATGCATCAAACGCATCTGTTCATCGGCATAGGCTTGGCCTGTAACGATGTAAAACTGGCTTCCCGAACTTCTTTTTTCAGGATTGACGGCATCGGGCTGTCGAGCCATAGCCAAAGCTCCCCTCCAGTGATACAGGGTGTCGACAAACTCGGCAGCGAGGGTGTATCCGGGATCTCCATCGCCTAAGGTCTGATCAGCCGATGCTCCTTTTGATTTGGGGTCGCCAGCTTGAACCATGAAGTCTTTGATGATGCGGTGAAACAATTGGCCATTGTAGTACCCCGAGGCTGCGAGCTTCAGGAAATTGGATGTATGCTCAGTGACGGCGGGATTCAAGGCGACAAACAAGGACCCTTTTTCGGTGTATATTTCCACTTTGGGCCAAGAGGCTTGCGGGCTCGGCCAGGGCGAAGCCACCTCCACCGAAGAGTCGTTCAATTGGGCCTCGGCCACGAGGTCACGGCTCTTGGGCTCTTGGCAGGCTATTAGGCTGATTAGCGCGGTGAATAGAAGAATGGTTCTCATGTCAATAACTCAATATTCCCTCGCGTTCGAAGTACTCCACCAAATGTTGGCGCAGCAAATTCTCTTGTTCAATAACGCTCAGGTTGGGCAGTTTTTGCGTGTTTTTCCATTGGGGCCAACCTTGTTGGTCTTGGCCTTCCAATTCGTAGTAGCCGGAGTAACTCAAAACCTTGCAACTGGCAATGCTCATGAGCTGTGTTTTCTGCTCTTTGGTGAAATTTCGTTCGGGAATCAATCCCAACTCGCGAATGCCGACTAAAAATAGTACGGCATTGAGGTCGGGTCTGCGTTCAAAATGGGCTTCGACGAATTCCATGATTTTGAACCATTTGTGTTTGATTTCATCTTGCAAAGTGCTGAAATCATCTGAATCAAAAGGAGTGGTGGCGTTCACGATCACAAAGTTCCGCATTCCTGATGTCAATCTATGTAAATTTGTTTATGCCCTTTTCTGATCGACGCAATCCTGTGGGTGTTTTGATGCACAGGGCAAAGAATGTTACCGATATTCTGACCATCAAACGTCAACGAGCGGCTCTATGGCAAGTTTCAACCTTGCGCAAGATGCTGTTCCGATCAAGAGATACAGCTTTTGGCAAGCAGTATCAATTCGAGCGATTGCTGATTCAATCTGATTTAGTCGAGGCTTTTCAGAGTCAGGTCCCAATTTCGGATTACAACTTTATGCATCCCTGGTGGATGAGAGAATTTCAAGGAGAGTCCAATATCACTTGGCCTGGACGCCCTCAATATTTCGCCTTGAGTTCGGGTACCACGACGGGTAGCTCCAAGTACATCCCCGTGAGCAATGCTCAGTTAAAGGCCATTTACCGTGCGGGTACCAGGCAATTGCTGTCAATCGCCAGGACCGATGTTCCCAAAGACTTTTTTGCCAAAAACTACTTGACCATTGGGGGCAGCACCGATTTGGAATACAATGGAATCGCCTATTCAGGAGATTTGAGTGGTATTACCACCCGCAACGCACCTTTTTGGTTTGATCGGCTGGCTCGGCCAACTCCCGAAATCAAGCGACAGAAAGACTGGAACGAGAAAATAGAAACCATGGTTCGCGAAGCTCCCAACTGGGATGTAGCCATGATTGCCGGAGGGCCCGCTTGGGTGAAAATGCTGTTGGAGCGAATTGTAGAGCGGTACAAACTCGACAACATTCACGCCATTTGGCCTCATTTCAGAGTGTACAGCTGGGGAGCGGTTGCGCTAGAACCCTATAAGAAAGAAATTGATGCCCTCATGGGCAAGCCCATCAAGTATTTTGAAACCTATTTGGCCAGCGAGGGGTTCATTGCCTATCAGAATAAGGAAAATGCGTCGGGCATGACACTGGCATTTCGCAACCAAATGTTTTTTGAGTTTGTGCCCTTTGATGACCAACATTTTGACACTGCGGGAAATTTGCTACCGGGGGCTAAAGCTGTAACCGTGGCAGGAGTTAAGGAAGGGGTTGATTATGCGATTTTGATCACGACCTGTTCAGGGGCCTGGCGCTACATGATAGGAGATACGGTGAGATTCACCAACGTCGATGCCTGTGAAATCAAAATCACGGGCCGCATCAAGCATTACTTGAGTCTGTGCGGGGAGCACCTCAGTGTCGACAACATGAACCAAGCCCTGGCTCAGGTTGCTCGCTCTTTGGGCTGCAATTTCCCCGAGTTTACGGTAAAAGGATATCAAAGAAATGGTACATATGGCCACGTGTGGCACATTGCCTGCAATGAGAGCCTCGATGCCGCCGAACTAAAAAGTCAATTGGATGCCGCTCTTTGTCAAGTCAATGATGATTATGCGGTTGAGCGCAAACATGTACTCACAGAGATGGAGGTTCATGTTTTGCCTGAATCCTTGTTCTTGGAGTTCATGGACTACCGAGGCAAAATTGGGGGCCAGTCGAAATTTCCTCGGGTGATGACCGATGTGATTCACCAAGAATGGTCCAACTTTGTGACCTTAAAAATGCCCAATCATGGATATGCAAACTGAAGAATCCTCGCAGCACAGACACCTTGAAGACTTGAACTTCTTGGAATTGGTGAGCGGCATTCACAGCGAAGACAACAAGATTTCTCAGGCCATGAATAAGGCTTTGCCGGCCATTGCCAAATTGGCCGAAGGCATTTTTGAGAGAATGCTTTTGGGCGGTCGATTGTTCTATGCGGGAGCGGGGACTAGCGGTCGCTTGGGTGTGGTCGACGCCTCTGAATGTCCACCTACCTTCGGAGTTCCTTTTGATCGTGTCATCGGTTTGATGGCCGGTGGCGATTCGGCCATTCGCAAGGCGGTTGAATTTGCGGAAGACGATACCGAGCAGGGTTGGTTGGATTTGAAGGAATGGAATGTTGGGCCCCAAGATGCTGTGGTTGGGATAAGTGCTTCGGGTCGAACTCCCTACGTATTAGGTATGTTGAAAACCTGTAAAGAGGCCGGCATATTCACCGGATGCGTTGTATGCAATGCGAATTCTGCTATTGCCTCAACGGTTGACGCTCCCGTCGAGGTGGTGACTGGCCCAGAATTCATTACCGGCAGTACGCGAATGAAAGCCGGAACAGCCACCAAATTGGCATTGAATATGCTGAGTACTTCTATCATGGTCAAGTTGGGGCATGTCCAGGATAACAAAATGGTGGATATGCAATTGACCAATTACAAATTGATAGAGCGCGGTACCCGTATGGTCCAAGAAGCAACCGCTCTATCAAGCGAAGAAGCGCGATCCTTATTGTTGGCTAAAGGCTCAGTTCGTAAGGCCATTGAAGCCTACAAAAATTTGGGCTAGGTCAAGACATCCCAGGTGCGATCGGCCAGCAGCCGAACCGTGTGAAGGAATTCAGCATAAGGCATGCTAGAGCCCCATTCGTAGGGAGCAACCATGCTCAGTACTTGAGAGCCATCGTTTTTCTGATACAGGTGATACACACCTCCAATGATGGGCTCGAAGGCGATGTCGGCTTGGTAGATGCTGTGGGAGACTATGAGTCTATGTTCAATGTCTTTGGCTTGTTTGAGCAGCAATTCAGCCTGTTTGCGAAGCATGGTGATTTGTTGTTCGGCCTGATGCTGCATGGCTTCATGAGCATTGGCTTTCAACAAGCGCTTGTCTACAGGTTCAATTTTTGGCGAAGAAACACTTAACGCATAGGGCGCTTGTCCAATAGCGCCTTGGTAAACCGCATCCTTTAGGAATTGGGGTCGGTTGTCGCTATCCTCCAAGAGTTCGTCTTCGTGCATGGTAGTTCAAACATTTACCAAGAGCAGAAGGTTTTTAGGCAAACCAATCTTTTGCCAATATCGATTGGGCAATTTGCACAGCATTGGTAGCGGCTCCTTTTCTGAGGTTGTCAGCCACAACCCAGAAATTCAAGCCGTTTTGAAGGCTCTCATCTCGGCGAATGCGCCCCACAAATACTTCATCCTTGTCATGGGCGGTCAACGGCATGGGGTACAAAAGCTGAGAGGGGTCGTCCTGCACGATGACACCCGGTGTCGAGGCCAACAGTTGACGTACATCTTCCAAGTCAAATGCGCTGCCCAATTCAACGTTCACACTTTCACTGTGTCCACCCATGGTCGGAATGCGCACCGTTGTGGCTGTGATTTTCAGTTCAGGCTGAGAAAGGATTTTGCGGGTTTCGTTGATCATCTTCATCTCCTCTTTGGTGTAGCCATTAGGGGTGAATACGTCAATGTGGGGAAGTACATTGAGATCAATCGGATGGGGATAGACCGCCTCAAAATCCTCTCGGCCCGCGCGTTCAGCGAAGAGTTGCTCGACGGCTTTTTGACCTGTTCCCGTTACGCTTTGGTAGGTGCTGACGACGACGCGCTTCAGCCCATAACGTTGCAACAGCGGCTGCAAGACCATGACCATTTGGATGGTACTGCAGTTGGGATTGGCAATGATTCCTGTGTCAGGTTGAATGCGGTCTGCGTTGATTTCAGGCACAACCAATGGAATGCCTTCTTCCATGCGCCAAGCACTGCTGTTGTCAATGACATAACAGCCAATGGCCGCAAATTTGGGGGCCCATTCCAGGGATGTGCCACCACCAGCGCTGAACAAGGCGATCTGAGGCTTTAGCTTCAATGCTTGCTCGGGTGTAAGGACAGTATAAGGCTTGCCTTGAAACAAGATCTGTTTGCCGGCGCTGTTGGCGCTGGCTACGGGAATGAATTCTGTAACAGCAATGTTGCGTTCTTCCAATACTTGGATCAACTTGCTTCCCACCAAACCGGTGGCTCCAACAACGGCAATTTTAGTCATGGTTGGGGAGGGCTGAACCAGGTTCGGCTGGGGTCATGGGCTCACGGTGCTCTACAGCGGGTGCGGCAGCTTCTGAATCGCTGCTGTCGTCCATGGCTTCCAGGGTTTCAAAATCCATAGCGCTATTGTCAATGGAGTCTTGAACAGACTTTTCGTCTTCGCTGAAAGCGGCGTCTTCAGGAGTGGAAGAGCAAGCGGCAAGGCTCAAGATCAAAAGGGCAGAAAGGGTATAAATGAGTTTTTTCATATCAAGTTTTCTAGGGCGTCAAAGAAGTCGTTCCAGGGGTCGTAGTTTTTCAATCCTACCTGAGTCTCGGCTTGACAGTCTAAGGAAATAAACGAATCAGCGGCCAAATTTTGTGCCGTTTGAGGGTCGAAAGTTTCCAATTTTTTCGGGGCGGCCAACCAAGGGCCTGCATAGGATGGAGGCAAATCGCTGATGATCCACTCCAAGTTAGAGGGGAGCAGGCTGTACCATTCTTGAACCTGGTCGTAGCTGCATTCCAAGGCTTCTACCGGCAGAACATCACAGAGAGCCTTGATCTTGGTTATCGACGTTTCCGAACTCGCTTCCATGCACAGTTTGGGGCCACTGCACCAACCGATGATTTCTTGGATTTTTCCAAGCTCGATGGCGTAGGGGCCGTCAATGGCAAAACCCATGAAGTCGGCCATGGTGCTGGCGGCATATCGGGCGTCAGCGAGATCTTGTATGTGGTTGAATTTGATTTGCATGGCAAAAAAAAGGCTACCGGATGAGGCAGCCTTTCTTATTATACTAACAATTTGACTGGCTCTTCGAGGTATTCCTTCAGTGTTTTCAAGAATTGAGCACCCAAGGTTCCGTCAACCACTCGGTGGTCACAACTCAAAGTGACCTTCATGATTTTGACGGGTTTGATTTCGCCATTTACTACACCTACTTGATCCTTGACAGTTCCAACCGCTAGAATGCAGGCATCGGGAGGATTGACAATGGCGGTAAATTCATCAATGCCAAACATTCCCAAATTGGAAATGGTGAAGGTGTTGCCCTGCCAATCGGCGGGTTGAAGTTTCTTTTCTTTGGCTTTGGCCCCGTAGGATTTCACCTCGGTGCTGATTTGGCTCAAGCTTTTTTGGTTGGCGAAACGCACAACAGGAACCAAAAGTCCCTCATCAACCGCCATGGCAACGCCAATGTGAACGTGGTGATTCATGCGAATCTTATCGCCCAACCAGCTGGAATTGATTTTGGGATGCTTGGTCAAGGCCATGCCACAAGCTTTGACCACCAAATCGTTCATGGAGATTTTTACCTCGCTGATTTGGTTCATGGCCTCGCGGGCTTCTACCGCCTTGTCCATGTTGATTTCTACAGTCAAATAGAAATGAGGGGCTGTGAATTTGGATTCGCTCAAACGGGCGGCAATGGTTTTGCGCATTTGAGAAATCGGCATATCGGTGAAGCTTTCTTCACCCAAAGGAGCAGCAGAAACTGCCGCAAATGTAGCAGGTGCGCTACCGGCCGATTCGATGTCTTTCTTTATGATGCGTCCACCTTCGCCGCTGCCTTGAATGCCTGACAAGGCAATGCCTTTTTCGGCTGCAATCTTCTTGGCCAAGGGGCTCGCTTTCACGCGATCATCTGACGAAGAAGTCGCTGCGGTCGCTTGAGGGGCTGCTGGCGCCTGTACTTCAGGTGCGGCTGCTTGGGCTAGTGCTTCTGGTGCAGCAGAGCTAGCGCTTGCGGCTCCACCTTTCAGGAGATCCTCATAGGCTTCACCCGCGGTACCCACTACCGCAATAGGGGCATCTACGGGAATGGCTTGGCCTTCAGGGGCCAAGTAAAGAACAGTGCCTTTGGCATATCCTTCCATGTCCATGGTGGCTTTGTCAGTTTCTACTTCAGCGAGAACGTCTCCGCTCTTCACTGCGTCACCAACTTTAACCGTCCATTTTACGATGACACCTTCGGTCATGGTGTCACTCATCTTGGGCAAAGTAATCAGTTCAGCCATAAAATTGTCGGCAAAATTAGGGCTTTTCCCGTAATTCAGGGCCGGAGTTTGACTGTGTATCTTTTGTGCATCATTATTCATACAAAGTGTATGACCTTTGTTTGACATGGGTGTGAACAATCAATACGAAGAATTCTTGCGCTACGTCTATGAAAATGGAACGGAGAAAACAGACCGAACAGGTACCGGAACCCGATCCATGTTGGGCGGTCAATTGCGTTTCGATTTGTCAGAGAGTTTTCCATTGATCACCACCAAAAAAGTCCACCTGAAAAGCATCATTTACGAATTGCTGTGGTTTCTCAAGGGTGAGACCAACATTCAATACCTCAAAGAAAACGGGGTGAGCATTTGGGACGAATGGGCGAGTGAAACTGGTGAATTGGGTCCTGTATATGGAAAACAGTGGCGCAGCTGGGAGACCCGTGATGGACGAACCATAGATCAAATATCCCAAGCCTTAGATCTGATCAAGAATAATCCCGACTCTCGACGCATCTTGGTCAGTGCTTGGAATGTGGGGGAGTTGGATCAAATGGCTCTGATGCCCTGTCACTGCTTGTTTCAATTCTACGTGGCAGATGGTAAGTTGAGCTGTCAGTTGTATCAAAGAAGTGCCGATCTGTTCCTAGGTGTTCCCTTTAATATTGCCTCTTATGCCTTGTTGACCCTGATGATGGCCCAAGTGTGTGGACTGAAGCCCGGTGAGTTCGTTCACACCTTTGGAGACGCCCACATTTACAGCAACCACTTTGAACAGGTGGAACGCCAGTTGAGCCGAGAAGCAAGGCCTTATCCGCAGATGCGATTGAATCCCGAAATCAGCGACTTGTTTGCCTTTGATTTCGACGATTTTAAACTGGTGGGTTACGATCCTCACCCAGGCATCAAAGCCCCAGTGGCAGTCTAAGCCCAGCGGTAAATTCGGGCGCCTTTTTGTTCCAAGGCCTTCTCCAGCATGGACCAATCTTCCAAACTTGACAGGGTGTTGATCACGCAGTCTCCCTCTTGAATTTCGGCCTGTTCAACATACTGCAAGGTGTCATGTCCGATTCGATTGCCCTGGGCAGAGGGGCGTTCGCTGAGCCAAGCAATGAGATTATTCTCGGGCATGAGCCCACGCAAGTATTTTGCCTTCTTGCCATGGCCCAATAACCAGAGGCGTTGGGGATTCACGAGCCGTTGAAACATCTTCCATTTTAGTTGGGTGAATCGCTCGGTACTGTACAAGTCAGTTTTGCTCAAGCGCTCGCTGTGCTCGCGCCAATAATGCTTTGCTTCTGGGCAGGGAATGATGGGAATGCCTCGCTCAATCAGTTGGAATACGAAGTGGTAGTCTTCGGGGTACTCCAAGTTTTCAAAAATGGATTCAGCCGTATTTCTGTCAAGCATCCAACAGGGATTGGCAACGGGACATTCCTTGTACAGGTGCTCAAGGAAATCGCCTTTTTCGACCCTTTCGTTTAACCAGTTTTGGTAATTCAAGGTTCCCGGGCCTATGCTTTGACCAAAGAATTCCACTTGGCCCACACTCAGGCCTGTGCTTTGAGATTGCCCTTGCAAGAGAGCCTCCAATTTGAAGGGGTGCATTCGATCATCGGCATCCATTCGGGTGACATACTGGCCCTTGGCAGCTTGAATGGCTCGCCGTTGAGCGGCAATGAGGTCAGGGGCTGCTCCCGAATGGGGGAGAACTCGAAAACGTGAATCTGTTTCAGTAAAGCGGTGAGCAATGAGCAGGCTTTCATCGCTGCTGCCATCATCGAGCAGTACGCATTCCCAATCGGTCAGCGTCTGGGCTTGGATGCTGCTCAAGCACTCATTGAGCCAAGGCGCTGCGTTCAAAAAAGGAAGCAAAACAGATACCACAGGGCAAATCTAATTAAGTTGACATGTGGATGAAATAAACCCCATGGCCTAGAAAAAGGTGCGAATTTGCTGAGGCATGTTAGAGGCCTTTTTTACTCCCGTTCCCGAATCCGTATGGGCGCCGTTTGCTGACAAAGAAACAAGTCTTGGCGGTCAATTGCAGGTGCATCGCAAGGCATTTCCCAAGCTCAAAAAAGCCAAGCTGGTGTTGATGGGTTTGGGCCAGCAAGCGAATGAAACGCGCCGAGTTTTGTACAGCCTGCAATGGCGATTTGGGAATTTGGCCTGGGTAGATTTGGGGAACCTGGTGGAAACGGAAGACAGCCGTCAAAACCAATTTGCCCTGAGCGAAGCGATGGGCGAGTTGCAGGAAATGGGCTTGACGGTGCTGGTTTTGGGTGGTAGCGCCGCCTCGGCTTTTCCGATTTACAAGGGATTTCGCCGCTCTCCTGAAGCGGTTGAATTGGTGCAGGTAAGCCCTGATATCGATTGGGAAGAAGGTTCGGCCTTGCGCCAAATTTTAGTGGACCAACCCTCCAATTTGTTCAATTTGGATTTCATTGGAACTCAGGCTTATTACGTTTCAGAGTCGGCTACAGCCTTGTTAGATAAAATGTACTTTGAGAACCACCGATTGGGCGAAGTCAAAGGGAATCCCGAATCAGTTGAACCTATTTTGAGAAGTGCTCATGCCTTTTTGTTTGATATGGCTGCTGTTCGCGGGGCCGACGCTCCTGGCGGCCGATTGAACAATCCCAATGGGTTTAACGCCGAAGAAGCGGTGCGAATTGCCCGATATGCGGGAGTATCTAACAAGCTCAGTGCTGCTCAATTTTACGGAGCTTCTGAGCACGATATGTGCCACAGCTTGTTGGCCCAAATGATCTGGTACTTTGCCGATGGGTATTTCTCTCGGTATTATGATCATCCGTCGGCAGGTCATAGCGACTTTTTGATTTACCGAAACCGATTGACTAGCACCCAGCATGAAATCGTGTTTTACAAAAGCCGGAAGAGTGAGCGCTGGTGGATGGAAATTCCCCACCCTTACGAGAATGCTCATTTTTACATAGGTTGCAGTTACAGCGATTACCAACGCGTCTGCGACGATGAAATGCCTGATCGATGGTGGAGAGCCTATCAGCGTTTGATGTAAACCTTTCTTTGCCCCAGGCGTTATAGCTTATCAACGCCTTAACCTACCTTTGCAGCATTCATGAGCGACGGATTTTATACCCTCAAAGTTCAGCGCGTCGTAGCCGAAACAGCCGATGCGAAGACCTTTTATTTTGACGTACCCCAAGACCTAACTTCCACTTATGCCTATACCCCTGGCCAGTACTTGACCTTCGAGGTAATGATTGGTGGCGAGAAAGTTCGTCGTTCTTATTCGCTTTGCACCTATGCGGGACAAGACAGCCACATGGCCGTCACGGTCAAGCGCGTAGACGGTGGTCGCATGAGCAACTACATGAACGACCACATTTCAGAAGAATCTGAAATGCAAGTCATGGCGCCCATGGGTAAGTTTACCATGAGCCCCGAAGCGGGTCGCTCTACCCATTATGTGTTGTTTGCTGGAGGTAGCGGCATTACCCCAATGATGGGCATCAGCAAAGCGGTTCTTAAGGATGAGCCCAACAGCCAAGTGACCTTGGTGTATGCCAATCGCAACCCAGAATCGGTCATTTTCAAAGAGACTTTGGCCAACATGGAAAAAGACTTCAATGGTCGCTTCAAAGTCATTCATAGCTATGATCAGGCTCCCTTTACTTGGTTCGGCTTGAAAGGCCTGATGACCGAAGACAAGGTTTCTCAGATCGTTAAATCCAAAGTGGGTGGACCCTTTGATACCTACCAATACTTTATCTGTGGCCCGGCGCCCATGATGGATGTCGTGAAAAAAGGCCTAGGTTCTTGTGGAATTTCTGGAGCCAACATTCACACCGAATACTTCACCGCGCCTAGCTCTTCAGAGAAGCCAGTTGAATCGGCTTCTTCGGCGGCATTCAGCGGTCAGTCTACCATCACCATGAAGGTGTATGGCAAAACGCATTCCATCTCTTGCGATGACAAAACCACCGTTTTGAATGCGGCTATGAAGCAGGGAATTGACCCTCCTTACAGTTGCACAGTGGGTGTTTGTACGACTTGTCGTGCCAAGGTGCACAGCGGCGAATTGCACATGTTGGAGCGCGAAGGCCTCAGTGACGACGAGATCAAGCAAGGCTACGTATTGACCTGTCAGTCTGTTCCTCGCTCGGCTGAAATCAGTCTGAGTTACGAATAAAGGGCTCCTGTGTAGGTCCTGATTTTCTCAAGCAATTGCTGGAAATCATCGGGCAATGGGCAATCAAATTGCATCCATTCTTGGCTCTGCGGATGCACAAATCCCAATTCTTTTGCATGTAAGGCTTGTCGGGGTAAGATCTCGAAGGCATTGGCGATGAATTGCTTGTATCGCGGTAAGGCCGACTCCTTGCGAATGTCTCGACCTCCGTACATTTCGTCACTGAACAGGGGATGCCCCAAATGGGCCATGTGAGCCCTGATTTGGTGGGTACGACCGGTTTCCAAACGACATTCGACTAGGGTGCAGAAATGGTAGCGCTCTAGCACTGTGTAATGGGTAATCGCCAGTTTCCCAATTTCAGGATCGTCGTAATGCTTGCTCTTTCGGCGGTCTTTTAAGTCTCTGGCTAGTTGGCCCCGAATGGTGCCTTCGTCTTCTTTAACATCTCCCCAAACCAGTGCCCAGTAGCGACGGTGAATGCTGTGCTCGTAGAATTGTTTGCCCAGATGACTCAAGGTGAATTCCGTTTTTCCTATGACCAATAGCCCTGAGGTATCCTTGTCGATGCGGTGCACCAGGCCTGGCCGGTGATAGGCATCCTTTTGAGGCAGTTGACCGAAGTGATAGACCAAAGCATTGACCAAAGTGCCACTGTAATTGTTGAAGCCAGGGTGCACCACCATGCCGGCTGCTTTGTTTAGCACCAGCAAATGGGCGTCTTCATGCAAGATGTCCAAGGGCAAATCTTCACCATAGACCTCCGTATCGCGTGGCGGTTCCGGCAACAATACCCGAATCTTGTCGCCGGGTTTGATTTTGTAGTTGTTCTTGATGCTGCGGTCGTTGACCAATACGCAGTCAGCCTCAATGGCGGCTTGAACTTTGGTTCTTGAAGCGTTGGCAATGCGGTCACACAGCCATTTGTCGATGCGCGTCATCTCCTGACCGGGGTCAACCGTAAAGGAGTGGTGTTCGTACAATTCCTCTTCTTGGAAATCTTCTTCGTTCACTTCTTTCATACGCGTACCTCGAATTCCAGTTTTCCGAGTCGAAGGCCAGCCCAACCCGCTTGGTTGATGATGACCGCTTTGTTTTGGGCATTTTTCACTTGAACAGGCTTGTCCAAAAAGGTGTGGGTATGACCTCCCAAAATGGCATCGATGCCGTGGGTGCGAGCCGCCAATTTGTGGTCGTCAATCTTGCCAGAGTCGTATTGGAAACCCAAATGAGATAGCACAAATACCAAATGACAATGTTCTGATTCGCGCAAATGGTTGACCGTATTTTGAAGGGGTTGAACGGGGTCAGTATAGCCCAATCCAGGCATACTTCTCTCGGAAATCAACCCGTCGGGGTTGATGCCCACTCCCGTAAGCCCAATGCGAATGGGTCCTCTCTCAACGATTGTATAAGGTTTAAAGAAAGCCTCACCCGAGAAGGTGTAATTGCAATTGACCAAGGGGAATTTGGCGTGTTGTTGATGGGCTGAAATGAGGTGCTCTATGCCATTGTCGAACTCGTGATTGCCCAGCGTACTAGCGGCATATCCCATTTGACTCATCCATTCCAATTCGGGTTGGCCACCATACAAATTGAAGTAAGGAGTGCCTTGAAATACATCACCGCTGTCCACCAATAGATGGTAATCGGCTTTGGCGCGTTCATGGATAATGCTTCCTCC
>JALRLA010000209.1 GCA_023254645.1 Bacteroidia bacterium | reverse complement strand
TCAGCGGCATAATCGGTCAGAAATTTGTGGTAGTGAAACCAAGGTTTGCGGCCTTGAAAATGGCCATCAACACCAAATTTGGCCCAGTCTTCCAATTCTACTTTCAGTGCTTTTTCAGCCCCTTTGGGTTGCAATCCCAGGGAATTGCCGCACAAGTAAACAACGGGGTTTTCTTCGGTCGTTTGGGGGAATAAATACTCACCACGAAAGGGGGCCAGGGAATCCTGTTGGTCCTGAAGCTGAGCAAAGGCTAAGGTGTTCTCCATACAAAGCAATGGCGCAAAGGTACAATGCCCGTTCGGCTAATGCCTTATGAAGGCCATTGTTCCCTGCCCTGTGGGCGAGGCCTTAAGAAGATTTGTGCAGGAGGGCTTACAGCTTGGTGACCAGGCTCAACCCGTCACGCAGGGGTAACAGGGTACAGCTCACATCAGAGAGTTGAGCAAGGTATTCGTTGAAAGCGTGCATGATGATCGTGTCCTTGTCATTGACCTTGTCCTCTTCGATGAGCACTCGGTCACTCCAAAGGGTGTTGTCGAAGAGCAAGAGCCCACCGCTTGGCATGAGGGGTAAACAAGCTTCCAAATAGGCTGAGTAGTTGCGCTTATCAGCGTCGACAAAGACAAAATCAGGGTTGATATTCAATTCAGGTAGGACGGCCAGAGCTTCGCCTTGATGCCATTGAACCTTACTCATAATGGGGTCACCTTTCCAAAACTCTTGGGCTTTGAAAAGGGATTCGGCGTCGGCTTCTATGCTGTGAATGGCAGAATCAGGAGGAAGATTCTCGGCCAAACAGTAGGTGGAGTACCCGCTGAACGCTCCGATCTCAAGGATGCACTTGGGCCGTTTGATGCGAACCATGTCACTCAAGAATCGACCTTGGAGATGACCGCTTAACTGTCTGGGATTCAAGAATTTTCTCCATGTATAAACACTCAATTCCTTCAGTTTCTCGGGTTCTTGACTGCTGTGTTTTTCGCAGTATTGTATGCGTTCTGTCTGCCAATCTTTGTGCATTCTAAGCCCTTTATCAAAAATGAGTTGCATAATAGCGTGAAAAATCTATTTTCGCGTTCAAATCAGACACCTATGTATTGGACTTTGGAATTGGTAAGTTACTTGGACGATGCTCCATGGCCTGCTACAAAAGATGAATTGATCGACTATGCGATTCGCTCGGGAGCTCCTTTGGAGGTCGTAGAAAACTTGCAAGAGTTGGAAGACGACGGGGAGCCTTATGAAAGCATTGAGGAAATCTGGAGCGATTACCCCACAGACGACGATTACTTCTTTAACGAAGACGAACTTTAAGGGTTGAGCATTTCAACCACGCGTTGGCGCAAAGTGTCAACGTTTTCTTTGTGCGCCGCTGAAATAAAGACAGCAGGCGCATTTTCTTTGGCTATCCAGCTATCTTCAAACTGGGCAATGTTCATTTCCGTTTGGCCCACGTAAAAGTCATCATCTTTCCCGTGGAAGGCATCCATTTTGTTGAATACAATCAACTCGGGCTTGTTGGAAGCCCCGATGCTGTGCAGGGTTTCCTTGACCGATAGCATTTGGTTCTCGTACAAGGGATTCGATATATCCACTACGTGAATCAGCAAGTCAGCTTCCAAGGCTTCTGCCAGGGTGCTTTTGAAGCTCTCTACCAATTGGGTGGGCAATTTTCGAATGAATCCAACGGTATCGCTCAGCAAAACAGGTACCGGTTTTCCAAATTCTTCTCGCTCGTCGTTGAGTACTATTTTGCGAACGGTCGAGTCCAAGGTGGCGAAGAGTTTGTTTTCCACCAGCACATCGCTTTTGGACAAGAGGTTCATGATGGTGCTCTTGCCCACGTTCGTGTAGCCCACGAGAGCCACTCGATGCTCGCCCTTGCGCGAAGCGCGTTGGGTTTGGCCTATTTTCTCAATGTGCTCCAGACGCTCGCGCAATTTGCTGATTTTGTTGCGCAGGGCTCGGCGGTCGGTTTCAATTTCCGTTTCACCCGGCCCTTTCATGCCAATACCCCCTTTTTGCTTGGACAAGTGGGTCCACATGCCTGTCAATCGAGGCAAGAGATAAATGCTCTGGGCTAGTTCCACCTGGGTTTTTGCTTGGGCCGTTTGGGCGTTTTTGGCAAAAATGTCTAGGATCAAATGGGTACGAGTCAGAACCTTGACGTTTTTCAGGTCGGTTTCTAAGTTGCGAATTTGGGCCGGACTGAGTTCATCGTCCAATACGGCAATGTCGATCTCATGTTCGGCTACATAAGCTTGAATTTCCTCCAGTTTTCCTTTCCCTACGTACGATTTAGGGTTGGGATGATCGAGCTTTTGAATGAATCGTTTTTTGGGTGTTGCCCCAGCTGTACGAACCAATTGGTCGAGCTCATCCAGGTATTCCTGGCTGCTCAGTTCCTGGAATGGGGTTTCGACGGCTATCAGAATGGCCGATTCTTCGGCTTTGGCCGTTTCGTGCAGCTTTTTTCGCATTTACAAGGCAAAATTAACGGGCGGTTTGGCAAATACCGGTGCTTGGGGCAAATTTGAATGTGCGCACGCTTGTTTTCTTCGCCTTGAGCAGCCTTATGACTGCCTCCTATGCCCAAAAGGTGGTGATGTCCAACAAGCCCCAGATGTACGAGAGACGAACGCTGTACCACAAAGCCCTGGGAGAAAATGAGGAAGGTATATACACGCTCAATTACTCCAGCTTGGATTTGGGAGATGGGTTCAACATTGAGTGGTACGATCCAGAATTTCGTTTTTTGCACGAACGGCACATAGAAGGCCCCAAGGGTCAGCAGGTCATCAAGGTATTCCTGAACAAGGACCGCATTCAGTGGCTCTGCTTGGACAGTCGAAAGAAAGATTCAGCCCAGTTGGTGCTGTATTCCTTGAACGGTCAATTGGAAGGTGAAATTGCAGCGGTCGTACTGGGTAAATTGCCCATTCAATCGATCGATTTGGATCAGGTCAATGTTGACTTTTCGGCTGATCGACAACACTTGATATTCTTGGCCTTGGCTGATCATTCTTCGGGGTCTCAATTGCACATGCGCAGTTTCAATACTTTGGAAGGATTGCTGGTGGCCGCCAAAGACACGGTTTTGCCTCTTCGCGACAACGATTGG